>NZ_NMPS01000107.1:0-25807 GCF_002261125.1 Siphonobacter sp. BAB-5385
CTTAAGCCCGACATGGAATGTGATAGGACGGGGCCTGGGTTTATGTCGTCCGTGCAGGAACTTGATCAAAACCAACAACAAAAGAATTTTCAGAAGATGAAAACCTCTCCCGCCCCTGAGCAACGGAACAACCTACGATAGCCGCAATGCGGTGGCCCTAGAGCAGGCTATCGTTAGGCGTGGAGAGGCTCAGGGGCTACTAATCAGCCAGTAAGGGAGACGAAACCCGGTCTGATTAAGGCGACTCAAGTAAAGAATCATTTAAGTAAAACAAACCATCATTCCCTTATCTCTTCAATAAACCCAACCCCACACTACAGCTCAGGCATTTTCTGGGTTGACAGTAGGTTTGCATCCATTCCAGGGCTCCTTGCGAGTCGGCGGCGTTCTGGCATTTGAGACCGTAGGATTTCCAGGTTTTGGTAATCGCATGCTGTTCGGCCGGAAGCTGTTCCAGGCGTTCGATGGCCCGATCAGTGTAACGGGCTTCGTCCTTGTGATGACCGTAGGCGACGAGTAGCGGTACCACCGCATTAATCAAAATCCGATGAGCCGTTTCCTGTCCCAGCTGGGTAACGCCGTGTTCCGTGGGTTTGTGAAACGTGTAATGCTGTTGCCAGTATTCGGAAGGACTAACCTGTACCGTTTTCATGATTGTAGTAACATCTTCCTGATTAATAAAAAAAGAGAAAAGCGATAGCGGCTGCGTAACCAGCGGAACGAGTTGGGCAATCCGTACCGTCGGGAAACTGGCCGGACGTAGCCGCAGAAACTTCCAGACCTGCGTAGGCAAAGGCTGTAATTCGTACTTCTTTAAAAGAAAATCGGCCTCTCTCTGAAGTTGTAAAGTATAGGCGTCCTGTGGGGTAGCGGGGATCAGTCCCGAACAGCCAAACAGCAAGGCCTCAACCTGAAAAGGCTGATTACGATGCTTGTGCAAAAGGCGGAGGGGAACCGTACGGGCGAGCCATTCCAGCGGCTCGGCATTAAGCGGCGAACCGAGCGAGCGGGCGAGAATCTGCCAGGTCGTTTCTTCCCAGTTATTTTGGGACTGTTCCCATAGCTGCCTTACCTTTTCGGCTTTTGCTGACAATCGCTGGATAAGCGTACGATCGAGCATGGATCGTTTGTGTAGTTCAAAAGCCGTTAAAAACTGGCTTGAGCAGGCCAGGGCTTCCTGCGAATGAACCAGGATTTGATACCGATCAAGCCAGGCCGGGTCCGTGCGGTTTTGTAAACACAGGGTAGGCACTTCTGTACCATCGGTTCGGTATACGGGAGCATCGTGGATCCAGACTACGTGTAAAATGACATTTTCGTAAGCAGCATCCGTTTCGTGCGTATGGCGAAACCAGTCGGAAGAACGCGTGTGAATTTCAACGGTACCGACCCACTCCAACGTACTAATACGAATACGGGCCTGCTGAAAATCCGGTCCGGCATCCTGATGAGCTTTTCCTGGACTAATCACCTGTACCGAATCGCCCGTCTCGGTTTGCAAAGCAGTCGCGTCAAATTGCTGGAACTGCCACAGATAATGAATAAAATCTTCCGTCATAGCCAATCAACAGGATTTGACGTAAAGTAGGAGGACTGTTGGTGAAGTGCCGAACCGGATACTAAGTAGTGCTACTACGTTTAGTTTCCACCCAAAATCTGAACCGCTGTAAGGGGCAACGCAGCAGAGAAAGTCTATTTTTAGGGAATTGATTAATTCCCTAAAAACGAATTCACATGTACACCCCTGAATTCGGACCATGCTTGTATGAAACCTTATTTGCTCCTTTTCCTGCTGAGTTCATTACTGAGCACCGCCCAAGTAGTACCCCGTAATCTTCTTCAGAAAAACTATCCACTCGAAACGGTACAGCACCTACTCATCCCGCTGGATCAGTGGACGCCGTATCCGAAAACGCCCGAAACCTGGCAAAAAGCAATTACCGACAGTGTACGCACCGGCCTGATTCAACGGGGAGAAGTGGCCGCGGCAAAACCGCTGTTGCCCCTAACTGCCACGCTGACGCTAGAGTACGTCCGAACCGCCAACCGTACCCACTACGAAGAAATTACCTTCAATCGCCGGCACGATCTGCTGGATCTGACGATGGCGGAAGCCGTGGAAGGCAAAGGTCGTTTCACGGATGCTATCGTAAACATGGTCTGGGCCATTTGCGAAGAAAGCTATTGGGGCATTCCGGCTCACATCGGCACGCAGAAGGCTGGCAGTGGGCTACCTGACGTCGAGGAGCGAACGGTCGATCTGTTTGCCGCCGAAACCGCCGCCGTACTCGCCCTGACGGATTATCTGGTAGGCGGCCAGCTGGATAAAGTATCGCCCCTGATTCGTAAACGCATCTATCACGAAACGAACATTCGTCTGTTCGAACCCATTCAGGTACCCAATCGCTACGGGTATTTGCGTAAGGATGTGAAAGCGAACAACTGGAATTCCTGGATTATGTCGAACTGGATGACGGCTACGCTATTCCTGGAACGCAACGAACAACGCCGAGCTCAGATGCTGCATGCCGCCATGTCGGGACTGGATTTATACCTGAACGGACTGGGCGAAGACGGCGGTACCGACGAAGGACCCATGTACTGGTTTGCCGCCGGTGGCTGCGTCTTCGATGCTCTGGAAACGCTGGAAAGTGCGTCGGGCGGAAAAATCAATATCTACGATCAGCCGATCATTCGGAATATGGCTTCCTATGTCTATAAAATGCACATCGCCAATGCTTATTTCGTCGATTTCGCCGATGCCGATCCGATGTTACGGCCCGATGGTCTCATGCTGTACCGATTTGGAGAAAAAATTAAGGATGATACGCTGAAGCAGTTTGGGGCCTGGGGCTTCCGTACGTTCGGAATCACGCGGGTCATCAACAGCTTTCAGCGGCAACGGCAGGTCTGGAATGTGTTGACGGTGAAAGCAGTACAGGAAATTCCTAACGCTCCGTTTACGAACGTTCCTGAAGTCTGGTTTCCGGATGTGCAGGTGATGGCAGCTCGTTCCAAAACGCTCTTTGTGGCGACCCACGCGGGGCACAATGCCGAAAGCCATAACCACAACGACGTCGGAGATTTCATTGTGTACGCTAAAGGCGAACCCGTTATCATTGACGCCGGACGTGGTACCTACACCGCCAATACCTTTTCGGGACGTCGGTACAAGCTTTGGTTTACGCAGTCCCAGTACCACAACCTGCCCATCATCAATGGATACGGACAAAAAGACGGTCTGGCCTACACGGCTAAAAATGTAACGTATCGCAAAAACGAGACTTCTCTAAAAATGGATTTGGCGGCAGCCTACCCCAAAGAAGCAGGCTTACGAAACTGGTGGCGAACGGTACAGCTCAATCGGAAAAAGGAAACTGTAGAAATTCGCGAAGAGTATGAACTCGAAAAAACACCCCAGAATCTGACTCAGGTGTTTCTAACGCTGAGTCAGGTCCGTACCGAAACGCCCGGCACAGTGACGTTCGAAGGACCGAATCATCCTCCCGTTAAACTAAGCTACGACGCTAAACGCTGGAAAGTCCGTACGGAACCGGTAGCCCTTGGTACCCCGGATGACGAAGCGTTCAAGACTAGCTGGGGTACGGGAAAGACCATTCAACGCGTGTTATTCGAACAAATGAATCCCGTTCCAAAAGGCAAACACCGTTTCGTTTTCTCCCTCGCTAACTAATACGGGACCAGTACTTTTCCGTAAATCTTTTATTACTTAGACTAAGTAAAAATAAAGATAATGCTTTAGTTTTGTCTCGCTGCGTATCACGTATACCTAATAACGGCGAGATGAAACTAAAGAAATGGATCGGTAAAGGACACTTGTACCTGGGGCTTGCCTCGGGGTTGATTGTATTTGTCCTGAGCGTCACGGGTTGTATTCTGGCTTTCGAGCAGGAAATCAAAAACCTCACGCAGCCGTACCGATTCACCGAAACGCCAGCTCATGCCGAGTTGCTGCCCCCCTCCGTATTGCGTCAGAAAGCCGAGCAGGCTCTGCCCGGCAAAGCAGCCGATGGCGTTTTGTATGGCGTGCCGGGTCGCAGTGCGGAAGTCGGTTTCTATAATTTTGACCCGGAATATTACTACGTCGTTTACCTGAACCCTTACACGGGTGAAGTACTGCACGTCTGGAACGAAGACGATGACTTTTTTCACTTCATTCTGCACGGACATTATTACCTCTGGTTGCCCGAAAAAATTGGTCAGCCGATTGCCGCTACGGGAACCGCTATTTTCCTGGTGTTGCTCGTCAGTGGACTGGTTCTCTGGTGGCCGAAAAATAAAAGTGCGGCCAAACAGCGGTTCAGCATCAAGTGGGATGCGGCTTGGCGACGGAAAAATTACGATTTACACAACGTACTGGGTTTCTATATCCTGACCATCGGGATGGTATTCGCCATTACGGGTTTGGTCTGGGGATTTGAGTGGTTTTCCAATTCGTTATACTGGGCGACGGGGGGCAAAGGATCGCCCGCTTACGTCATTCCCCCTTCCGATACAACGGCGATACAGACCGCTGCTTCACCTATGCAAATTGTCGATCGTAGCTGGCGGAATCTGATGCAGAAACATCCTGATCAGCAGGGGATTAATATTTCGTTTCCGGAAGGCAACGCGATGTCTATTTTCTCGTACGTCAACTTCCGGAATGGCACGTATTATAAAGTCGATTACCACTATTACGATCAGCATACGGGAAAGGAAATTCAGCATACTGGGCCGTATAGCGGCAATTACGCGGATGCTAATCTGGCCAACAAGCTTCGCCGGATGAATTATGACCTGCACGTAGGAGCCATCTGGGGTTTACCCGGAAAAATGCTGATGTTCTTTGCGAGTCTGATTTGTGCCACCTTACCCATTACCGGAACGCTGATCTGGTGGGGTCGACGCAAAAAAGCTCAACATCCGCATACGATGGCCACGCCCAAAGAACGTAGTAAAAACGTACGTCGTCCCGTCGTCGTGCGTAGCAAAGTAGTACGCGAATAAGTACTAGGTAGAGGGGAATGCGGTTATCCCATTTTATCATCTAAGCCTTGCAGGTTACTGATTCAATGTCAGTAACCTTTATTTTTTTGTGGGTTTGGGTTGGATACTGGTGCGGGTTTCCCAACCTTTACCTACCATCTGGCAGTTTCCAACTGCCTAGCTACATTGCGACGCATATACGTTTTCCCCGCATTTCATACGGGGCTACTCAAGTTGAACCCCTCCGGGGTTGGGATGACCTGCTAAGAATAGCAGCAAATTCCAAAATTGTACTCATCATCTAGCCATTTCCAAGGGTCTGGTTTACAAATAAGATTTCTATCTAATACAGACTAATTAATACTAGAGAAGCTCACAACTGGTGCAGACTTGCCAGCTTGTACCCATAACCGGGCAGCTTCTAACGGTCTAACTAAAAAAACATCCTTCCCTAACTTAGCTCGCCAACCCCGGAGGGGTTCAATTTGATTAGCCCCGTATGCAATGCGGGGAATGCTCCAATCGCACACTCTATCTGAAGGGTTCAACGTGAATAGCCTCCGTAAAATACCGGGAAAACCACACCCCAGGCCCAACAAAATTTCACAACAATTCTACCAAGGTCTATTTTATTTTGACTAAGTCTTAATAAATTTGAAAAACTAAGTTTAGTGAAGGCTTTTGCCAACGATTCAGTCTTTTCTTCCCTCGTCATTCTTCCGATTAGCCATTGATTATGACTAAAAAATACACGTTCCGGAAACTGATTCATGTCATGCACCTGTGGGTAGGGTTACCCTGTACCCTCGTTTTGTTTGTCATGTGTTTGACAGGTACGATGTATGTGTTCAATCGCGAAATCACGCAGTGGGTTGATCGGGAAAAGTTTCACGTTGAGGTTCCGGCTCAGGGGAACGTACTGCCGCTGGCTCAACTCATGGCGACGGTACAGCGGGAGAACAAAGAACTGCGAATTTCCGGTATACAGGTTCCCGAACGGGCCGACGAAGCCTGGACCTTCAGCCTGTTGAAAAAAGCCAAACCGGAAGCGAAGAAGGAAACCAAAGGAGCCGAGAAAGGCGAGAAGAAGGCACCCAAAAAAGAAAAGCCGACGAATCTGTTGGTAAATCCATACACCGGAACCATTCAGGGCAATGCTCAAACCCCAACGGCTAAATTTTTTGCGACGGTTCTGCAACTGCATCGCTGGCTGCTCATCGAAAATCACGACATCGGGGGAGCCATCACGGGTACGGCCGCGTTGGGCATGATTCTGCTCCAAATCACGGGTCTGCTCTTATGGTTACCGGCGAAACTCAGTAGCTGGAAAAAATGGAACGTCTGGAAACCCGGTTTCAATATCAAAATCGACGCCAGCAGCAAACGACTCAATTTCGATCTACACAAAACCTTGGGTTTTTACGCGTTCGTCTTCGTGACGATTATGGCTCTGACAGGCCCCGTTTTTGCCTGGGAATGGTATCGGACTAGCTACCGCCAGCTCATGGGCGTATTTACACCGAGAGAAGAGAAACCTTTGGAAATTGATGGCAAAGGTCGCCAGCCGCTAGATCTGGAAGCAATTATACGTCAAAGTAATCAGGTATTTTCGTACAACGGCGTATTGCGTCTGACGCTGCCGAAAGATTCAGTAGGGACCATCGTCGCTCAAAAATCACAAAACGGATTCTTTACTTCGGCGGGGGTAGATCGACTGACGCTCGATCCGTATACGGGGCAGGTATTAAAACTTGAACGCTTCGCGGATAAAACGCTGGGTGAGAAGATCGCCGTTTCGGCCAAGATTATCCACACGGGGGAACTCTATGGCACCTTCACAAAAATCCTGTATTTTCTGGCTTGTTTAATCGCCACCAGTCTGCCCATTACCGGTTTTCTGATCTGGTGGAAGCGGGGTAAGCCCGAAGCAGCTAAACCGATGGCTCGACCGGCAGGAACGGCTCGGGTTCGTCCGCGGGCGGTAGTTCAGGCCGTGCGGGAATAAAAAATCATTGTTTACTGAAAGCATCATCTGAAAAGGTGATGCTTTTTTCGTGGTCTGGTAACAGAGAACCAGATACATTCGTAGCTTCATTCTATACGTATCCCGTAATCAGTAAATGTCTTATGTGGCGATCTTTTCTATCGTACGGATTGGTACTGGGTCTGTTGCTAAGCTTACTGGCCTGGAGTAAGTACCGCTGGCTCATGCTCGACCATACGACCGAAATCTACGTGCTGATACTGGCGGGTGTATTCATTGGGGTAGGCATTTGGGTGGGCTTACGCTGGACGGCTCCGCAGGTGATCGAAAAGGAAGTAATACAGGCTTACGAACCCCTTACGCGTCCAACCCCGGAACTACTGGAAAAGTACG
Source organism: Siphonobacter sp. BAB-5385 (assembly GCF_002261125.1). NCBI lineage: Bacteria > Pseudomonadati > Bacteroidota > Cytophagia > Cytophagales > Cytophagaceae > Siphonobacter > Siphonobacter sp. BAB-5385. The sequence continues at coordinate 7,367 of NZ_NMPS01000107.1, forward strand.
GAATCAGTGTTCGGGAGTGGGAAGTGCTGATGCAGGTTGCAAAAGGATTAAGCAACGAAGAAATTGCGGAAAAGCTCTTTGTCTCGACGAATACCATCAAAACACATCTGGGAAATCTCTACACCAAGCTGGACGTCAAGCGACGGACCCAAGCCGTAGAAAAGGCCCGTTTGCTGGGATTACTCCAGGCCAGCACTCCCCCAAACGTATGATTTAGACAAAATCACCCGAAAGGATGAGCGGCCGATTCTTTTTCATTCCCAGGTTTGGGACAAAAACAAACCCTTGAAATGAAACGAACCATACTGGTTTTCGGAGCCATCGCTGGCGTAGTGGCATCGCTCATGCTTGTGCTTTCCATGACAATGCTGAAAAGTCGCTCGACCTTTTTTTTCGAGTACGGCGAACTGTTTGGATACGCGTCGATGCTCCTGACGTTTTCCATGATTTTCATCGCCGTTAAAAGCTACCGGGATCGTTATTTAAACGGCTTTATTTCCTTTAAAGATGCCTTACTGCTGGGACTGGGTGTGGCTTTTACCGCTTCAACGATCTACGTCCTGGTCTGGGTGGTTTTTTACAAAACGCTCTTTCCTGATTTTCCTCAATTCTACCAGCAGTGCATGATCGAAAAACAGCAGGCTCAGGGAAAAACTGCCACTGAACTGGCGGAGTCGCGGGAGCAGATGCAGGTCATGTTTTCGTACTACGATACGCTGGGAGGTTTAATCGCCATCACTTATATGGAGATACTTCCGGTGGGTTTGATCGTGGCCTTCTTTAGTGGATTAGTACTGAAAAAACGTCCTTCTTTTAAAAGCTAACTTTTGGTTGTATGGGAAAAACAGATCCCCGCATTGATCTGTACCTGGATAATGCGGCTGATTTTGCCCAGCCCATTCTGGGCCATTTGCGGGAACTGATTCATACGGTTTGTCCCGATGTTCAGGAAACGATCAAGTGGGGTACGCCCCATTTTGGCTACGCCAACGGTAACCTGTGCCTGATGGCCGCTTTTAAAAATCACGCTTCCTTTGGCTTCTGGCTGGGAGCGAAGATGGAAGACCCCGACGGAATTCTTACAATAAGCGGTGAGCAAACCGGCATGGGTCAGTTGGGGAAACTACGTTCGCTAGCGGATCTTCCTTCTGACGAAGTGCTGACCCGCTATCTCAAGCAGGCGATGCAACTGGCCGAGCAGGGCGTTCGTCCTACGCCGAAGCGAGAGCAACAGCCTGTTCGTATTCCCGACTATTTTCAGGCGGAACTACAGAAAAACGAAGCGGCTCACCAGCAGTTTCAGAACTTTTCCCGAGCCTGCCAACGTGAGTATGTACAGTGGCTGGAAGAAGCGAAAACGGAAGGCACGCGTATCAAACGAATGGATCAGGCTCTGGAATGGATCGCCGAAGGAAAAATACGCAACTGGAAATACGTCAGGAAATCAAAATAGGGGAATCCGATAATGGATTCTGTTATCACTCAAGAATACGCTAAATCTAACTTAACGAATGCTTCGTCGCTTTTTTCTCCGTCAGTTGGGCGGAGCAAGCTTACTCAGTACGGTGTCTCCGCTGGAAACGCTGGCCGCTCCAACCTCCGACCGGGCGTACTGGATCAGTATCCTGCAAAAACTATCGGAACCCCTGTTGACGGCTCTGGCCGAAGACCAGCTCAAAGTCCGGATGCCCGTGGAGTCGCGGCCCGGTCAGGAGGTCGACCGTCGTAAGTACTCGTACCTGGAGGCCCTGGGCCGGTTACTAGCGGGCATTGGTCCCTGGCTGGCTCTGGATACGGACGACGAAAAAACGATTCGGCAACGGTACTTCCAGCTGGCTCAGCGGGGGATTCAAAATGCGGTTAACCCCCAGGCCAAAGATTACATGAATTACAGTGAAGGCGGCCAGCCACTGGTTGACGCGGCTTTTCTGGCTCAGGGTTTGCTGCGTTGCCCGAAGTTATACCAATCGTTACAGCCTTCGGTGCAGCAACAGCTTCTAGTAGCGTTTCGGAAGACACGGAACATTCGTCCCGGCTTCAGTAACTGGCTCTTGTTCAGTGCCATGATCGAAGTATTTTTTGCCAGTATCGGCGAAGAGTATGATAAAATGCGACTGGATTACGCCCTGCGTCAGCACGAACAGTGGTACAAGGGCGATGGTATCTTCGGCGATGGTCCGGATTTTCACTGGGATTACTACAACAGTTACGTCATCCAGCCTTTTATGGTGGATATTCTACGCTTCCTGCCCGATAAAAGTTACGATTTCTTGCGAACCCGGATGGATAAAATTGCTCCCCGGTATGCAGCCATTCAGGAACGATTGATTGCTTCGGATGGAAGTTTTCCGGTCATTGGCCGATCCATTTGTTACCGGGCCGGGGCTTTTCACCACCTGGCGAATACGGCGTTTTTACAGCAATTACCCTCGGAGATTGCTCCGGCTCAAGTGCGTAGTGCTCTGACGGCGGTACTCCACAAAACCCTCGACAATCCGAAAAATTATGATTCAAAAGGCTGGCTCTACATTGGCCTGAATGGGCACCAGCCCGATCTCGGCGAAAGTTATATTTCGACGGGAAGTCTGTTCCTGACCGCCACGGCCTTACTTCCGTTGGGACTCCCCGCGACGGATACCTTCTGGGCAAACCCAGCTACGGACTGGACCAGTCGCCGCATCTGGGAAAAAGGCGAAAACCTACCGACGGATCACGCCGTAAAAGCTTAAAGTACGGAGTACGTTCTGCCGAAAAGAACCCTGCAAGGGTTCCATCCAAATAGCCCTGGGTGCAACCCAGGGCTATCCCCAAACCCAGCTGGCTCAGCTTTTTATCGTACCATCGAAAACGAGCCAACCATGAAACGTGCCTTCGATCTAACGGAAATGCTGCAACGCATTGAAAAAGCCATTGCCCGGTACCCCAAAGCAGCCATGTTTGAACTGGCCGAGCGTGGCTATAATACGCTGTTTGAACAACTCATTTCCTGCATTATTTCCATTCGTACCCTCGACGAAACGACGATTCCGCTTTCCCTGAAACTCTTTGAGCGGGCCCGCACGCCACAGCAATTACTGAACATTCCGATGGAAGAACTGGCGAATATGCTGGAAGGAAGTCAGTATCCCGGACAAAAAGCCGAGACGATGCGGACCATCGCCCAAACGGCCATCAGCCAGTACGGCGGCCAATTGCCCGCTAACTTCGACCAGCTAACGGCCCTCAAGGGTGTAGGTCCCAAATGTGCAAACCTGGCGTTGGGCGTAGCCACGGGCGTACCTGCCATCAGCGTGGATGTACACGTCCATCGGGTCGTGAACCGCTGGGGATTTGTAAAAACCACTACGCCCGAAAAAACGCTGAAAGTACTGGAAAACAAAGTTCCCGTATCCCAATGGATTGACATCAACCGCTTATTAATGCCCTTTGGAAAACACGTTTGTACCGGAACGCTGCCCCGCTGCTCGACCTGTCCCGTTCTGGAGTTTTGTGAACAGGTGGATGTGACGAAACATCGATAAAGTCGGTCGTTTGCTCCGGCAGAAGTCTTTTCTTTGTATTCTTTGATGAGCGAATGGGTATAAGGCTCCGGTTTTACTCTTCCTCTGCAGAGGCCCTCTCATGCTGGCTTGTGTGTGACCATTAAACGAATCCAATGAAAAAACTGCTGATACTCGCCTGCTTCCTGGTAAGCGGGATGACGTACGCCCAAACGAATCCTTATCCGCTGATTCCCTATCCGGCTTCGCTGCAACCCAGCACCGGATTTTTTGAAGTGAATGCGACCACGAGTCTGGTTGTTCCAGCCGATGCCTCGCTGCAACCGCAGGTAAATCAATTGAAATCGCTGCTGGGCATTACCCGTACTACGGCTGGATCAGGCAATCGGGTAATCCTGGGGTACGATGCTTCGTTGGGTAACGAGGAAGCGTACACGCTGGAAGTCAATGCTTCAATGATTAAATTATCGGGTAAAACCAATGCGGGAATCAATCGCGGGATACAAACGCTACGTCAGCTGGTGATGGCGGGTGCTGCGAAGAAAATTCCGGCGGTAACGATCAAAGACCAGCCCGCGTACGCCTGGCGGGGAATGCACCTGGATGTGTCTCGGCATTTTTTCACGCTGGAGTATCTGAAAAAATACGTCGATCAGTTAGCCTTCTACAAATTCAACAAGTTTCACCTGCACCTGACCGACGATCAGGGTTGGCGGATTGAAATAAAAAAATACCCCTTACTAACGCAGGAAGGGGCCTGGCGGACGCTGAATAATCAGGATTCCACCTGTATCGCCCGCTCGAAAGACAATCCCGATTTTGTCATCGACCCTCGTTTCCTGAAAATGAAAGATGGCAAACAGGTGTACGGCGGTTTCTATACTCAAGAGCAAATCAAAGAGCTGGTCGCTTACGCGGCAGAGCGGTCCGTTGAAATCATTCCCGAAATCGATATGCCGGGCCACATGATGGCGGCTATCAAACAGTATCCGTTCCTGAGCTGTACCTCCGACGCGGGGTGGGGGAAGACCTTCTCCACGCCGATCTGTCCCTGTAACGAGCAGACGTATCAGTTTGCCGAAGACGTATTCAACGAAATATTCGCCCTTTTTCCCAGCAAATACGTCCATCTGGGAGCCGACGAAGTAGAGAAAACTACCTGGGCCAATTCCGAAGCCTGTAAGGCTTTGATGCAGAAAGAAGGCATCAAAAACGTGGAAGAATTGCAGAGTTATTTCGTGCACCGGATGCAGAAGTTTTTCGCTTCGAAGGGCAAACAGCTCATCGGCTGGGACGAAATTCTGGAAGGGGGCATCGACGCTTCGGCCATCGTGATGTACTGGCGTTCGTGGGTGAAAAAAGCACCTTATCAGGCCGCAAAAAACGGCAATGCCATTGTCATGACGCCCGTGAGTACCTTATATTTCGATAGTCCTCCGGGTATTCAGTCGGTATCGAACGTGTACAACTTGGAAGTGGTGCCCGAAGGCATTACGCCCGAACAGGCGAAGTTGTTCATGGGTGCTCAGGCGAACCTCTGGACGGAATTCATTCCCAGCGAAAACCGGGCCGAGTACATGTACATGCCGCGGATGACGGCTCTGTCGGAAGTAGTCTGGACGAATAAAAAGGATTTTGCTTCCTACGAGAAACGTCTGTTGCAGCATTATCCCATCATGGAAAAACACAACATTCACTACCGCTTACCCGATCTGACGGGTTTCACGGAGGAAAACGTGTTTGTCGATAAAGCGACGTTATCCATTAAAAAACCGTTGGAAAGTTATAGGCTTCGGTACACGACGGACGGCTCGTTGCCCCAGAAATCCTCGCCTGAACTGGGCAAAGGGCTAACGATTACCAAACCGCAAACGATCAAAGTAGCGGCCTTTACGTCTACGGGCTTACGCGGGGATATCTATACGCTGAAGTACCAGCAACAGGCGTACGCCAAGCCCGTTTCGGCTAACGGGAAAAAGCCTGGTTTGACGGGTAGTCTGTACAAGAAATTTTTCAAGATGACTACGCTGATGAAGCAGGAAAAGGCAGATAGCACCTTTACGGTATCGAACGTAGTCGTGCCCAAGACAGTGATAGCTCCCAGCTTCGGTATTCAGTTCCGGGGACTCATCAACGTACCCGAAACGGGCGTGTATAGTTTCTTCTATACCTGTGATGATGGTGGGATTCTCCGCATCGCTGACCGTATGGTTGTAGATAACGATGGTAACCATTTTCCCATCGAAAAGAGTGGGCAGGTGGCGTTACAGAAGGGTGCTCATCCCTTTGAGGCCGATTTTATTGAAGGGGGCGGCGGCTTCACGCTTAAATTAAAATATAGCCTGAACGGTTCGGAACCGAAGGAGGTACCAGATAGCTGGTTTATGCGATAATTGAATAGAAGAACTTGACGAAACCCCCGCAGTATTTACTGCGGGGGTTTCTTTTTTACCAAAACTGCACATTAGGAGATTTAGTGAGTCGGGTTAAAACCCAACCCTAGGAAATGGGTCGAGCCTCTGGACGGTTGGTCTGCACTAGACGAACTAGAGCCATAGGCTTGGCCAATCGTTTAACAACGGATTGAAATCCGTTGCCTGTAAACCAAACCTGGGAATAAGTCGAGCCCACGGTTTTAACTATTAGTCTCAACTGGATGGCCTAAAGTCCTAGCTCGATTACCCTATAAGAATGGGTTTCAATTCGCCCTCTGTGGTATAGATTTTTATGGGTATAAATACTTAAAAATTTAAATGTTTTTACCTATGAAAAATAATTCTTCTTTACTCGTTTTTAAACGCCAACTTCTTCTCTGTACAGGCTTGTTAGGAATAAGTATATGTATCTCATCCTGTCATAAGCCTGAGATAGAACTAGTAGAGCAACCCGTTTTTGATACGGATACGACAGGTGACCTTATCGTCAAAAGAACTTTTATTACTTATAACATCTACAAAGATCGATTGTATCCTTATGCTATGTACTCTATTAGTCCGGAACTTCTGGCAGGGCTTAAGGATAAGGACGCGGTAACGGCGGAGCAGGCTTTATGGAATTCAATGCAGAAGGATAAACAGGGTCACGAAAAAATATTCCGACTTTTCAGTGACTTAATTCCAGAAATGTATCGAAAAGACGTTAAGTATTTCTCGGTAAGTATGCCTTCATCAGCTTATGCAACTATGAGTACGTTAAAAGACAATTCGCTGGAAAGTTTTAACCTGGAAGTGGACGCAAAACTACTAACGTATTTAGACTCCATTCCTAGATTCAAGGCACCGGCGTACACCTATAACACCCTGGGTTACAGCTATCCCATTTACACGCTTATTCATGAATTTGGGCATTACGTAACTTTTAATAAGGAACAAAGCTATTTGAAGTATTTGCCCGATTCGGATACGTATACCAGTGTACCCAAACCGGGTTCAATCCGGGACAGCCTGATGGTAAACTATTGGAATCGGTATATGGATCAGGCAGGGATAGATTGCTGGATGAAACATGGATATACCTATTACTTCTGCGGACCTGCCAATGAATTTGTCAGCGGATATGCCTCTACTTCTCGGGACGAAGACGCCGCCGAGACTTTCGCTCACTTTGTACTCCTGGATGACAAGCCTGCCGCAACCACAGCGGTGAACCGTAAGCTGTTATTATTCTACCAGAATCCCAGAATGGTAGCTATTCGGCAGGGCATTCGTGAGAATCTGAAGAAATTAGGCATTGCTCCCAGGAATCCTACTATGCCTTAAGCTCTGTTAATGAGGAACGACTCGTTTACGTAGATCGTGTTGTGGAGGCGAGAGGAAGTTGGGTTAAAACCCAACCCTAAGTAAGAAATGGGTCGAGCCTACGCCTCTTCAATGGTGGTCTATACTAGACGAACTAGAGCCGTAGGCCCGATCTATTATTTAGCAACGGATTTCAATCCGTTGCCTATTCGGGGAGTCGGGTTAAAACCCAACCCTATGAAATGGGCCGAGCCTATGGCTCTTAGCTATTAGTCTCGGCCGGACGGTTTAGAGCCGTTGCCTATAAACTACAGCTCTTGGATACTGGTATAAACTGAACGGTCTAGAGGCATAGGCTCGATTATCTTGTAAGAACGAATCCCACCCTCAGGCCAATCCCTCCAACTGCTTAAAAACCGGAATCAGAAGCTGCCCTTTCTCCGTCAGGTAGTATTCAATATGCAGGGGCTTTTCTGTAATAGTGACCTTCTCCAGAATTCCTTCTTCTTCCAATTCCCGCAAGGCTACCGCTAACGACTGTTTATTCGTGTCCGGTATCTGGCGTAGTAGTGAATTGAACCGTAACGGAGCATCTACCGCTAAACGAAAGATGTCAGCCTTCCACTTTCCTGACAACAATTTCAAAAGACCCTTCGCTGGACAGGTCTCTGGGGCTTGGGGCTGTTCGCGGGTAGTCATGAATTTCTGACCTATTGCAAGGCTTAAGTGGATCAATCAATTTCGTACAAAGATAAAGAAATCAACTACATGGGACTACAGGTCAAAAAACCGCACGAAATGAGTGACGAAGAGCTACTCAAAAACGAGAAGTATCTGAAATTAGCAATCACGATGAGTGTAATCGCAGCCCTGCTCATGTTGGCTACCGGAATCTATCTAACCCTGTCGAAAGGAAAATTCAACGCCATTGCGGCGGCTTCGGTGGCGATGGTACCGCTGGTGCTAATCAATGCGATGAACTTAAAAGCAGTACGGACGGAGAAGAAAGGTAGATCATTGTAGATGATACCGTTAGCTCGTTCATACAAGAGTTAGGTTAGCGGAAAACGAACGCAGAAAACGCTTTGGTTTACAAGCGATTATCCATTTTTCGGTGAATCATCTTGTCCTGTTTTCAGCGAATCGGGGTAAATCGACTGATAAGATGCTACAGAACCTCGAAAAAATGATATACATATCTCGGGTTTTTATAGCCTTATTTTGAGGTTGTAATGAAGTTCACCCTTCAATCTATCGCTTCATTCGTATTTGTCTTTCTTTAAAGAAGAAGAAAACCTCGATTTATCCGTGATTCATCCGTTTTTTGGGTAACCATGAAGAAAAACCTCATTCCTGTTTTACTAGCTGCTGTACTGAGTTCGACGAGCGTTTTTGCTCAGTATCCCCAAATTCCTTCCGATGTACAGAAAGCTAGTGATGAATTACTGGCCGAAGCCCGCAAAAAATCGGACTTAGCCTGGCAAAAAGCGTATCCTACCATTCTGAAAGAAGCCCGCGAGGGCAAGCCGTACATTCCCTGGGCGGGGCGGCCCTATGACTTACCCCAGGCACCCATTCCGGCCTTTCCGGGAGCCGAAGGCGGCGGTGCCTTTACTTTCGGTGGACGCGGGGGCAACGTATATGTAGTAACGAGTCTGGAGGACAGCGGCCCCGGTACCCTGCGGGATGCCTGCGAACAGGGGGGAGCCCGTACCGTCGTGTTTAACGTTTCGGGTATTATTCGGTTGAAAACGCCGCTCATCATCCGGGCACCGTACATCACCATCGCCGGACAATCGGCTCCGGGCGATGGCGTCTGCGTAGCCGGGGAGTCGGTCTGGATCAATACGCATGACGTGGTGATTCGGTACATGCGATTCCGTCGGGGTGAAACGCACGTCGGCCGTCGGGATGACTCCATCGGCGGAAACCCCGTGGGTAATATCATGATCGACCACGTATCGGCCAGCTGGGGACTGGACGAAAATATGTCGATGTACCGGCACATGTATAATGACAGTACGGGAGCCATCGAGCAGAAACTGCCCACGGTGAACATCACCATTCAGAACTCCATTTTTTCGGAAGCCCTTGATACCTGGAATCACGCCTTTGGCAGTACGCTGGGCGGCGAGAACTGTACGTTCATGCGGAATCTCTGGGCGGATAACGCCGGACGAAACCCTTCCATAGGCTGGTACGGCATCTTCAACTTCGTAAATAACGTGGTCTTCAACTGGGTCCACCGTTCGATGGACGGCGGCGATTACCGGGCCATGTTTAATATCATCAACAACTATTACAAACCCGGCCCGCTGACGCCGAAGGATTCGCCCGTCGGCCACCGGATCATCAAACCCGAAGCGGGTCGCAGTAAGCTGGATCACCTGGTATTTGGCCGGGCGTACGTTCACGGAAATATCATGGAAGGGAACGAAGCCATTACGAAAGACAACTGGAACGGGGGCGTGCAGGTAGAAAACTTTGCCAACACGGATAAGTATACCGCCGATATGAAGTGGAATGAGCCGCTGCCCATGCCTCAACTGACAATTCTGCCCACGCAAAAAGCCTTTGATTACGTACTGGCCAATGCCGGTGCCACCTTACCCAAACGCGATCCCGTAGATACACGGATTGTGGAGCAGGTACGGACGGGTAAGATCACGTATAAGGAAGGCGTGAAACTGCCGGAAAGCCAGTTCAAACACCGTCGGTTACCCATTGATTCGTACAAACAAGGCATCATCACCGACATTAGTCAGGTGGGAGGCTATCCCGAATACAAAGGCACGCCCTACGTTGATAGCGATAAGGACGGCATGCCCGATGACTGGGAAAAGAAAAACGGACTGAATCCGAAAGATCCGTCGGATGCTTCCAAAGTCAAGAAAAAAGACGGGTACACGAACATCGAAAACTACCTGAATAGTCTGGTTTCAGTGCAAAATGTAAAGCCCTAAAATCTAAGGGTACTCCTCATCAAAAGGACTCTTTTGGGGTGTCAGACCGGGGCGAAGGCTTCGACGCTGACACCCTTTCATTTGGTACGGGTTTATGCTAAGATGATACAGCGGCTGGGAAACATGGTATACGAAAAAAAGAGCCTATTTCTTTACTTTTGAATACTTTTTCAGGGAAAAGGTACAGTCCTGAATGATCCATTGAAAAAGAATACGCGAGTGAGTGTGTATCCAATCCACGCTTCTGTAGAAACTTATCTTTTCTCACCAGCGAAAGGTCACCCGATGTTTCGCTGGTGAATGTATTCATTTAAGCCTGTTACCTGCGGTGTATCAAACGAAGCTTTTCTTAGGATTTGCAGTTATACTGGGGCTGGGAGCAGCCTCGGCTCAGAAGCCTAAACCGGTAAAAAAACAGCTGCCCATTCAGCTGAACGCTCAGCAAAAACTGGAGTATACGACCGACGCTCTTGGCAATCGAATACTGGATTTTTCCTACTGCGGTTACCGGGCGGGCGAAGCGGCTATTCCGAACGTACCCATTCAAATTCGGGTGCCCGTAACGAAAGGCGATGCCACGGCCCGGATTCAGGCCGCCATTGATTACGTATCGAAATTACCGCTAACTACCGAAGGTTTTCGCGGGGCTATCCTGCTGGAAAAAGGGCTGTATGAAGTAAGGGGTACGCTGAAAATCAAAGCTTCAGGCGTAGTCCTGCGGGGCAGTGGCATTCACGCGACGACGCTACGCGGAACAGGAGTCAGCCGGGACGATCTGGTCACGATCACCGGAAAAACGATCAGCGGATCGAGAAAGCCGTACCGCTGACGGATGCGTACGTACCCGTCAATGCCCGCGTGGTGCATGCCCACGCTTCTTTGCAACCGGGAGATCTGGTACAGATTCAGCGACCTTCCACCAAAGCCTGGATCGATACACTGGGCATGGATCATTTCGGCGGCGGCGTGACGGCTTTGGGCTGGAAACCCGGTCAGCGGGACTTGTACTGGTACCGAAAAGTAGTAGCGGTCCAGGGCAATGAACTGACGCTGGATGCCCCGCTCACCACCGCACTGGATCAAACCTTCGGCGGCGGAACCATGGCCCGCTACACCTGGCCCGGAAAAATCCGGCAGTCTGGTCTGGAAAACCTGCGAATGGAATCGACTTACGATACGAAAAATCTCAAAGACGAAGATCACCGCTGGACGGGCGTAACGCTGGAAAACGTGGAAGACGCCTGGGTCCGTCAGGTCGATTTTGCTCATTTTGCAGGCTCGGTCGTCAACGTACAGGAGACGGCTCAACGCATTACGGTGGAGGATTGTCGTTCCTTCGAGCCCATCTCCGAGATCGGCGGCGAACGACGCTACACGTTTTATACCAAAGGCCAGCAAACGCTGTTTCAACGCCTCTATTCTGAATACGGTTACCACGATTTTGCGGTAGGTTTCTGTGCCACCGGGCCGCAGGCCTTCGTACAGTGCGAAGCCCATTTACCCCACAGTTTCAGCGGGGGTGTGGATAGCTGGGCTTCGGGCGTATTGTTCGACATCGTGAACAGTGACGGCAATGCTTTACGCTTCGGTAACCTGGGCCAGAACGGGCAGGGAGCCGGATACAACGCCGCCAACAGCGTATTCTGGCAGTGTACGGCGGCACTCGTGCAGTGCGATCAGCCCGTACTTGCTCAGAACTGGGCTTTTGGTACCTGGGCTCAGTTTACGGGTAATGGGTATTGGGAGCAGTCGAATGAGCACATTCGACCCCGCAGTTTGTACTATGCTCAGGTGAAGGAACGTCTCGGGGAGCGTTTTCCGGAAGCCCTGATGCCCGTTCCCACGGAAGCTTCGAGTAGTCCGCCGGTTAACGTGGCTCAGGAGCTGACGCAGGCGTCGCTTCGTCCGGCCCTAACGCTATCGGAATTCATCGAAAAAGCTTCCACCCGAAACGCAATTCCGGTGGAAACAAAAGTCGCTGCCGTGGATTCCAAAACCACCCCAGGTTCCGTACCTCAATCGGCTCCGATGGAAATCAAAAAGGGCGTGCTGGTACGGGGAGAACAAATCCTGACGGGTCGTCGGCAGGAGGTGCCCTGGTGGAACGGGAGTACCCGGCCCCAGGGTCTGAAAAATGTCAAACCGCACATTACTCGCTTTGTTCCGGGACGCACCGGCGTTGGACTTACCGACGATCTGGACGTCCTGACCGATTCTATGCAGGCTCAGCACATCCTGGCCATCGACCATAATTATGGACTCTGGTACGACCGTCGCCGCGACGATCACGAACGCATCCGTCGCATGGACGGGGAAGTGTGGGCCCCGTTTTATGAATTACCGTTCGCCCGCAGTGGGAAAGAAACGGCCTGGGACGGTCTGAGTAAATACGATCTGACGAAGTATAACCAGTGGTACTGGAATCGGCTGAAACAATTTGCCGATCTGGCCGATCAAAAGGGCTTGCTGCTGGTACACGAACACTACTTCCAGCATAACATCATCGAAGCCGGAGCCCACTACGCCGATTTTCCCTGGCGTCCGGTGAATAACCTGAATAACACGGGCTTTCCCGAACCCGTGCCGTACGCGGGCGATAAGCGAGTATTCATGGCCGAGCAATTCTACGACGTGACGCATCCCGAGCGGCGGAAACTACACCGGGCGTACATCCGGCAATGTCTGAATAATTTCATCGGAAACACGGGCGTCGTACAGCTCATCGGAGCGGAATATACCGGGCCTTTGTCCTTCGTTCAGTTCTGGATCGATACCATTAAAGAATGGGAAAAAGAAACGGGCAAACGCGTTACCGTCGGACTCAGTACAACCAAGGATGTGCAGGACGCCATTCTGCAGGACGTCAAACGAGCCGACGCCGTGGACCTCATCGACATTAAGTATTGGCATTATCAGGCCGACGGGTCCGTCTACGCTCCGGCGGGTGGACAAAACCTGGCTCCCCGCCAGCACGCCCGCTTGCTCAAACCCAAACGCAGTTCCTTCGAACAGGTCTACCGGGCGGTGAAGGAATACCGGGAGAAGTATCCCAACAAAGCCGTAACCTACGCGGGCGACAGCTACGACGTTCAGGGGTGGGCTGTGTTGCTGGCGGGCGGTTCCATGCCCAGCCTGCCGCCCATCGCCGACGGTGCTTTTCTACAGGCCGCAGCCCGGATGCAGCCCGTCAACTTACCGGAAAATGGGCCGAATCAGTACGCTTTGAGTAATCCGGCACTTGGTTATATTCTGTACAACGACTCGAATCAAGCCATTAGTTTACCCGTTCAAAAGTCAGTAACCGTTACCCGGATCGATCCGAAAACGGGGCAGGTCCGTGGCGTAAAAAAAGCCGACCTTGGAACGCTCGATCTACCCGCCAGCCAGGGTCCCGAAGTGATTTGGATACGTTTTCAGTAAACCAGTACGCAGCAGTACCGAATGATTTTCCAGCCTTTTTACCGAAGGCCGGGAAGCGTATGCTTACCTCTTTACAAGTTAAACCTATACAAAACCTATGAAACAATTCTTCCTGACCCTGCTGGGGTTCCTGCTGCTATTCTTTACGGCTCAGGCCCAAACCCGTACCCTCCGGGGCAATGTAACGGGAGCCGGAGAGGCCCTACCCGGCGTAAGCATTTTACTGAAAGGTACCCAACGCGGCACCACTACCGACGTTAGTGGTAGGTTCCAGCTCGAAGTACCGGAATCCAACGCCGTACTGCTGTTTAGTTACGTGGGCTATCAAAACAAAGAAGTCACCGTGGGTAGTCAGACCGAATTGACCGTAGACCTGACGGCGGATAACAAAGCCCTCGATGAAGTGGTCGTCGTGGGTTACGGCACGCAAAGCAAGCGGGCCGTGACGGGAGCGGTTACGTCCATCGGGTATGACCAGTACAAGGATCGTTCGTTCAGTAACGTCACGCAATCACTGGCGGGGAAGATGCCGGGCGTCAACATCACGCAGGCCCAGGGAGCACCGGGCTTATCGCCCATCATCCGGATTCGGGGCGTCAATTCCATCACGGCGGGTACCAATCCGCTGTTTGTTGTAGACGGTGTGCCGCTGGAAAATTTCAACCTGAACATGATCAACCCGCAGGACATCGAGTCGGTAGAAGTACTGAAAGATGCCTCCTCGGCGGCTATTTACGGGTCACGCGGGTCCAGTGGCGTAATTCTGGTAACGACCAAGCAGGGGCAGGCGGGCCGTACCACCGTTAGTGCCACCTTCGAATACGGCGTTCAGGAAGTAGCCAAGCAGATCAAAATGATGAACGCCCAGCAGTACATTGACTACTACGTCACGGCAAAAAACAACGGTTGGGTGGCGGCGGGAGGGAAGGCCACCGATCCCAATTCGGCCCGGACGGCTTCGTACCGCATTCCCGAGGATTTCCTGAACAACCGTCAGCTATTCGGAAACGGTACCAACTGGCAGGACGCGATGTACCGGACAGCTCCGCTGCGAAACGCTCAGGTGTCGGTGTCGGGGGGAACGGACAAAACACAATTTCTCTTTTCAACGGCCTATCTCGATCAGGACGCCGTACTCGATCAGAACTACTACAAACGCCTGACCATTCGCTCCAACATCAAAAGTGCCGTTTCGAAACGCCTCACCATTGGAGCTAATCTCGGAATCACGGGAATCAACGACCGGACGGAAGGAACACAGGGGAAAAGTGACGTCATCAGTCTGGCTTTGCAGAGTACGCCGATTTATCCGGTGTACAACGAAAACGGCAACCTCGGCCCACTGGACCCGAACTCAACCTGGAATCGCTTTGTCCCCTTCAATGATCTGGTACTCTGGCACCCGTATTCGCTGACCCGCTTTTACCACAAGAAAAACCGCTCGTTCAATACGCTGGGGACGGCATATGCGGAATTCAACATTCTCGACGACCTGAAATTCCGGACGAGTATCAACGCCAATCTTTTCAACAACCGGGGCGACAGTTACCGCGTGGCGAAGCAGGGCTACGGCTACTCCTCGGTGCTAGACGCGGCGGCGACGAATTTCTCGACGTACTCCCTCAACTGGCTGAGCGAGAATACGCTGAACTACGACAAGCAGTTCGGCGATCACAAGCTGACGGCTCTGGCGGGGTATACGGCTCAGAAACAGCGGGATGAGTACGCGACGGTGGGAGCCAATAACTTCCCGAACGATCTGGTCGAAACGCTCAACGCGGGTACGGTTTCGGCGGGAAGCACCACGGCTTCGGAATGGTCAATGCTGTCGTATCTGGGTCGGGTGAATTACAATTTCAAAAACAAGTACTTCCTGACGGCGGCGGTACGGCGGGATGCCAGTTCGCGATTTGGCCGGAATAGCCGCTGGGGTACCTTCCCCTCAGTATCGGCAGGCTGGCTGGTTTCGGACGAGAATTTCATGAGTGACCTCAAAGCCGTCAGCAACCTGAAACTCCGGGTAAGTTACGGCGTAACGGGCAACAACCAGATTCCTAACTACGGGGCGGTGAGTTTACTCGGCAGCAGTAATTACGTGGGCAACGGAGCCATCGCCAACGGCCTGCGAAATACGAATATCGCCAACCCGGATTTACGCTGGGAGAAGAACAATCAGTTTGATATTGGACTGGATCTGGGGCTGTTCAACAACCGCCTGAACATCACGGCGGATTACTACAACACCGTCACCAAAGACATGCTGCTGAACCTGCCCGTACCGGACATTACGGGTTTCTCGACGCAGCTCACCAACATCGGACGGATGCGGAATCGGGGATTTGAACTGGCGATCAATTCCAAAAACGTGGTCGGAGCATTCAACTGGACGACGGATCTTAACTTTTCCCTGAACCGCAATAAAGTCCTGAAACTCGGTCCCTCGAACGCACCGATTATTTATACGGAATACGTCGTGAGCGTCAAGACGGAAATCGGTCAGCCGATTTCAAATTTCTACGGCTACGTGTTTGATGGCGTATTCAAAAACCAGTCGGAAATCGACGGCTATCCGCACGACCCGAGTACCACGCCGGGCGATCCCCGCGTGCGGGACGTCAACGGCGATGGCCGCATCACCACCGACGATCAAACCACGATTGGCAATTACCAGCCTGATTTCATTGCCGGGATGACGAATACGTTCAGCTACAAAGGCTTCGACCTATCTTTTCTGTTGCAGGGTTCCTACGGTGGAGAAATTGTAAACCAGAACGTTCGCTACCTCGGAATCTGGAACGCGGGCCGGAATTTCTACGAAGACCTGACCAACTACTGGCGTTCCGAAAGCGAGCCGGGTGACGGCAAACATTTCAAACCTACCATTTCACCCAAGGGTTTACAGGAAAAATTTTCCAGCTACTGGGTGGAAGATGCGTCGTTTCTGCGGGTGAAAAACATTCGGGTTTCGTACGCCCTACCGACGAGCTTGCTTAGCAAAACGCCCGTCCGTTCGGCCCGGGTGTATGTGAACGCAGAGAACGTCTTTCTCTTCAGCAAGTACCGAAACATCGATCCCGAAAACACCACCTACCGACCCACCAACTACAACGCCATCAGTACCGAAACCGGCACGATTGGCAGTACGGGCAATGCGAGCTTCCCCTCGGGAGCCATGATCGGCGTGGATTACGGCTCGTACCCGCTGCCCCGGGTCATTACGTTTGGTATTCGTGCGGACTTCTAAACCTGATACTCATGAAACGTTATTCATTCCATCAATCGGCTTACGGGCTGATGCTCGTGCTGGCGACGCTTACGGGCTGCACGAATTCCTTCCTGGATCTGGCTCCAATTTCCAACGCCAACTCCGAAAATTTTTACCGGACTACCGCTGATTTCGATCTGGCCGCCAACGCCGCGATGGCTACCCTGTACACCGTATACGGTCCCGAAGGCCCCGTTTCGTACGCGGGAGAAATTCAGTCGGATAATGTAACGCTAAACGCCGTGGCGGGCATTCAGGCCGACAAATGGGCCTACCGCGATTATACGCTTAATTCCACCAATACGATCAACTACTCTTTCTGGCAGATATACTATTCGGCTTTGTACAACGTCAACATCGTGATTCAGAAACTGGAATCGGCTTCACTGAATGAAGAGTACAAGAAGTCGATTCGAGCTCAGATGTTGTTTCTGCGAAGCTTGTACTACTTCAATATGGTGCGAACCTGGGGCGACGTGCCGCTGGTACTGACGCCCATTACAGCCGCGGAAAGTTATACCTATGCCCGCAAGCCGCAGACTGAAGTATACCAGCAGATACTGTCGGATTTGCAGTACGCGGCGGAAAACCTGCCGCTGGCTTCGGCAACGACCAAAGGCAAGCCAACCCAGGGAGCGGCCCAAACCTTACTGGGCAAGGTATACTTGACGCTGAACGATAAAACCAACGCAGCCCGCGTGCTGAAAGCCGTCTATGACAGCAAGCAGTATTCGCTGGTACCGGCGTACGCTTCGCTGTGGTCGAATACGAACAAGAATACGAGTGAGTCCATTTTTGAAATTCAGTTTCTGGGCGGCTCACCGACGAGTCCGTACAGCGAGTATTATCAGACGTTTTTTCCCGCGGTGAGTTATACGGGGTACATCGGGGGCGGAATCAATCAGGTAACGAATGATTTATGGAACGAATACGAACCGGGCGATCCCCGCAAAACGGCGAGTATTGATACGGGCTACGTGGATACGAAAGGAGTGTTTCAGTCTATCAGGTTTCCAAAGAAATGGAACGACAAAACAACGCCAGTAACGACGGGCAAGGTGCTCGGCCTGAGTAATTTCATGGTACTTCGCTACGCCGATCTGTTACTAATGCTCAGCGAAGCTACCGACGATCCCACGTATCTGAATCAGGTACGGACGCGGGCGGGTGTACCGACGTATGGCTCGGCGAATTATCCTTCCGGTCGCTACGGAACATTGGCCCTAGCTTTGGAACACGAACGTCGGGTGGAGCTGGCTCTGGAATTTCACCGCTGGTTTGATCTCAAACGTACCAACCGGGCCATTCCAGTGCTGACCACCAAAGGCAAACCCGCCACGGAACCGAAACTGATCGCTCCGATACCCTTAACGGTGCTTCAGCAAAATTCGATTATTACGCAGAATCCGGGGTATAATTAAGGATAGAAACGCCGCTTTTCTGTTCGCCCCGATTGTGAATGATCGGGGCGTTCCCATCGCTCGCCCCGATTTGTAATCGGGGCGTTTTTGGTCAAGCGTCTTAGACGCGAAACCATTCCACCCCGATCATTCCAT
>NZ_NMPS01000108.1:0-49649 GCF_002261125.1 Siphonobacter sp. BAB-5385
CCGATAAAGCCACGATGGAACTGGAAAACTACGAAGACGGTACGCTGTTGTACGTAGGCGTGGAAGCAGGTCAGGCGGCGAAAGTCAACCAGATCATTGCGATTGTAGGCGAAGAAGGAGCCAACTATCAGGCTATTCTCGACGCTGAAAATGGAACGGCTCCCGCGGCTGAAGAAACCAAAGCCGAAGCTCCGGCTGAGGATTCGAAAGAACAGGCGGCTGATGCAACGCAATCCAGCGATGCCGAAGGCCGTATCAAAGCCTCTCCGTTAGCTAAATCCATTGCCAAAGACAAAGGCATCAACCTTTCTGACGTAACGGGTTCCGGTGAAAACGGACGCATCGTGAAGAAAGACCTCGATACCTTTACGCCAGCGGCGAAAGAAGCTTCGGCTCCAGCTGCAGCAGCTCCGGCGGCGGCACCGGCCCAACCGGCCGCTCAGCCACAGAAACCCGTAGCGGTTCCTGAGCCCGCGGGTGAGTACGAAGACCTGCCCGTCTCGTCGATGCGTAAAACCATCGCCCGTCGTCTGTCTGAGTCGCTGTACACGGCTCCGCACTTCTATCTGACGATGGAAATCACGATGGACAAAGCCATCAAGCTGCGTTCGCAGTTGAATGAAATATCGCCCGCGAAAATTTCATTCAATGACTTTACCATCAAGGCCGCGGCTCTGGCTCTGCGGGAGCACCCCGCTGTGAATGCTTCCTGGCTGGGCGATAAAATCCGTCGGTACAAGTACATCAACATTGGTGTAGCGGTAGCAGTGGAAGACGGTCTGGTGGTACCTGTAATCCGCAACTCCGATCAGAAAACGCTTTCGACGATTTCTACCGAAGTGAAAGACTACGCCGGAAAAGCCAAAAACAAAAAGCTTCAGCCGAAAGATATGGAAGGTTCTACCTTCAGTATCTCGAACCTGGGCATGTTCGGCGTTGAAGAATTCAATCCGATCATTAACTCTCCGGACTCCTGTATTCTGGCCGTAGGCGGAATCAAGAAAACCGTAGCGGTGAATGATGCCGGTGAGTTCTACGCTACTAACATCATGAAAGTAACGCTAGCCTGCGATCACCGATCGGTTGACGGAGCAACGGGAGCAGCCTTCCTGCAAACGTTCAAGCAACTCCTCGAAGATCCGATGCGGATGCTGGTATAATGAGTTTTCAGTTTAGGGTTTTCCGTTTTCAGTTAGGAGCTATTGCTAGCAACAGTTGCAGTCGATCATACCTGCAAACGGAAAACTTGAAACAGTCAACTATCGCATAAAGCGGCCCCGGATTTGGATTCGGGGCCGCTTTTTTAACCATGAATAAGCAATGAAAGAAGCAGAAATTCACTCGACAACCGTACTGGGCGTCGTACATAATGGCGAAGTGGTAGTGGGTGCTGATGGGCAGGCTACCATGGGAAATACGGTAGCTAAAGCCAACGTTCGAAAAATCCGGAAATTGTCGGGCGGAAAAATTGTCGCTGGATTCGCGGGTAGTACGGCCGATGCATTCACTCTGATTGAACGCTTTGAGGAAAAGCTCAACGCCTACGGTCAGAATATGAAGCGGGCCGCCATTGAGCTGGCGAAGGATTGGCGTACGGATCGCTACCTCCGAAAGCTGGAAGCCATGCTGATCGTTGCTAATTCGGAGGAGATTCTCATCATCTCCGGTACGGGTGATGTACTGGAACCCGAAAATGGTATTGCTGCCATCGGTTCCGGCTCCAACTTTGCTCAGGCAGCAGCCATTGCATTGAAGAAACACGCGACCAATTTATCAGCTGAAGAAATGGTACGCGAAAGTCTGCACATTGCCGCTGACATCTGTATTTACACGAACCATAACCTGGTGGTGGAAAAAGTAGGATAAACGTACTTGTGCAGTATAAAGGTTTGAAAAATGCCAGCGGAAGCTGGCATTTTTTGTTTAGCTATCCTAGAAAAATACCAGTTCATCCGACAACATTCCAACGATCTTTTCACGAAGGGGGTCTTGTACAAAATGAATGACTCATGAAAAAGATTGGAATACTAGCATTGGTCACACTCCTGATGGGTTGTGAAAAAGAGCAGGCATACGACGCAAGAATCTACGGGAAATGGCGGTTGTTTGAGTACAGCTATTCACCGGGCGATCGCCTGTATACGGTGCCCGTAGCAGCCGATACGGCAGAGATCATTGAGTTTACTCGCAATGAGAACGTGCTGAATTTAGGGAATGTGCCTTCCCAAAAATTTTCGATGGATGATTCCCATCTGATACTGACGAATAAGCAGTCTTACAAATTTGCCTATAAACTCAGTCCGGATACGCTATGGATTATACCGCCTTGTGTGGAGGGCTGCCATACGGCTTACGTACGCATTCGATAAATTATTTAATCAGGAAGCTATGAAAACCTACGTACTCGCAATAACCCTGCTGATCCTGGCAACGGCCTGCCGGAAAGACCCACTGGAAGGAATCGAACGAGCAACTGGAGAAGGTCTTGTAGGAAAGTGGTTGCTGGTTGAACGAGGAGATTGGAATGGAGAATTCTTCACCCACAAAATTCCACTGAATCCTCCCCAGACCTTACGCTTTCAAAAGGATTCCACCGTGGTAGCTACGGGCGTTGAATTGAGAAATTACGCGTCGGTTCGTAGCTATACTATCAACCGTGAATACCTCTACCTTCATCGATCACCCGCTGATACGAGTGCACAATACGGCGGGAACCGGCACGGCTATCGGGTGCGAAATGATACCTTACGGCTCGATCCAATTTGTCAGGAAGGCTGTTCGCTGTGGTTCATTCGAATCCAATAAAAAAGGGGCTCTTAAGCCCCTTTTTTATGATTAGGAAAGTCGGTCCTTATAGCTTTCGTAGCCGTAGCTGCGAACGAGTTCAAAGGTGCCGTCCTCTTTCCAGATACCAATGCTGGGTAAATTCACGCCGTTGAAGGTCGTCGTTTTCACCATGGTGTAGTGAATCATATCGTCGAAAACGATCGTGTCGCCTTCCTGCAAATCCGCGTCGAAACTGTAATCGCCCATGTAATCACCGGCCAGACAGGTACTGCCACCCATGCGGTAGGTAGGTTTACCGGCCACGGGGTCCTGATGAGCCCCGATGATCCGCGGTTTGTAGGGCATTTCCAGGGTGTCGGGCATGTGAGCCGAAAAGGACGTATCCAGCATGGCCACATTGATTCCCTGAGCATCCACTACATCGAGTACGGTTGAAACCAGTACGCCCGTTTGCCAGCCCACGGCCGAACCCGGCTCCATGATAATCTTCAGATGTGGGAACTTGGCTTTAAATGCTTTTAAGACCGAAATCAAATGCTCCGGATCGTAATCGGCCCGCGTAATCAGGTGACCACCGCCCATATTGATCCATTTGACCTGCTGAAGTAAATCACCGAACCGTTGCTCGACGTGTACGAGCGTCCGCTCCAGCGTATGCGAATCGTTCTCGCAAAGGGTATGGAAGTGTAGCCCTTCAATTTCAGCTGGCAGCTGATCGGGGAATACGGCCCGAATGACGCCCAAACGCGAACCCGGCACGCAGGGATTGTACAAATCCGTGGTGACTTCCGAGTACTGCGGATTGATGCGAATACCTACCGATACGCCAGCTGCCGCCGCCTGTTTGCCGAATTTTTCGAATTGACGCCAGGAATTAAAGGTCAAATGCGTAGATCGTTCAATTAGTTCTTCAATCTCATCTTCCCGAATGGCGGGTACGTAGGAGTGAGCCTTCGTTCCCCATTCCTCGTTGATAAGCCGGGCTTCGTTGATACTACTGGCCGTAGCTCCGGCGAGATAATTCCGAAGCATCGGGAACGTACTAAACATCGAAAAGCCTTTCAGGGCACAAATGATTTCTACCCCGGCCTGCTGCTGCACGTAGCGAAGCAACTCCAGGTTACGCTTTAATTTGGCTTCTTCCAGTACAAAACAGGGAGAAGGGATCAGATCATAGTTCATACCGCAAAAATAAATCAGACGTTGAGTAATCGAACCGCCGTCGTTCAATCGGAGTATTAAGTTTTTGTAAACCTCTATAAAATAACGCCTGAAGAAAGTTCTCCAGGCGTCGACTTAAAAGTATTGAGTCGTTTTATACGTAACGTTCGCTCACCAGATAATTCCCTACGTAATCGGCAACGCCTTCTTCCAGCGTGTGGAAGGGCTTTTCATAACCAATGGAACGAAGTTTACTCATGGCTGCTTCCGTGAAGTACTGGTACGTATCGCGAATGTCGATGGGCGTATCGATGAAATCAATCTGGGGTTCCAGGTTCATGGCTTTGAACGTGTTCGTCACCAGATCCAGGAAGGTACGGGCTTTTCCACTACCGAGGTTGTAAATCCCCGAATGCTTGCGGCTGTACATCAGAAAGAGGCAAACTTCTACTACATCTTTCACGTACACAAAATCCCGCATTTGTTCGCCATCCTTGAACTCAGGGTTATGCGAACGGAAAAGCTTCATCTGTCCCGTAGCTTTAATCTGCCGGTGAGCGTGCATAATCACCGAAGCCATGCGGCCTTTGTGATACTCGTTAGGGCCGTATACGTTGAAGAATTTCAAACCCGCCCAGAAGAAGGGTTTTTCTTCCTGCTCTAACGCCCAGATATCAAATTGATTTTTAGAATCTCCGTAGGGGTTAAGAGGCTTA
This sequence comes from Siphonobacter sp. BAB-5385, assembly GCF_002261125.1. Classification (NCBI taxonomy): domain Bacteria; kingdom Pseudomonadati; phylum Bacteroidota; class Cytophagia; order Cytophagales; family Cytophagaceae; genus Siphonobacter; species Siphonobacter sp. BAB-5385. The sequence goes on from NZ_NMPS01000108.1 coordinate 4,665, forward strand.
AGCTGAGGGATTAACGTTTCGTTGTCCTCGTAGCCTAATTCACCCAGTCCGTAGGTAGCGGCCGACGAAGCGTATACCAAAGGAATTTGGTAGCTACGCATTTACGCCAGATTTGCTTGGAATAATTAACGTTGAGATGATCAAAAATCTCGTAGTTAAATTCCGTGGTATCCGTGCGGGCACCAATATGAAAAATAAACTCTACTTCATGATAATTCTGATCGAGCCAGTCGAAGAAATGCTCCCGATCAACGTACTCCTGAATCTGTTTATTTTCCAGATTTTTGCGTTTGACAGGATCCGAGAAATCATCAACGGCGATGATAAAGTTGAATTTATCCTGATTTAGCCTTTGGATAAGATTACTTCCAATAAAGCCAGCAGCTCCGGTAACAATAATCATAGATACTCGCAGGGTATGGAGAGATTTCTGATGCGTAAAATATAAGGAAACAAAGGTAGGAGGACTCCCTACGAAAACCTAGTCAAGATTTAATGAATAAATTGTATTTATCTAATAATATCTGCAATGCGTATCGGTATATGAAAAGATAAAATAGTACGTATCCTATAAATGAACATCAAAATTTAACCTTGGCTGACGTATAAACCTACGAAATCCGTCCTGTGGAATCATTAAAAGAGGTTACGTATTAAATCCGTTGAGAAAAGCGTACCTTTGCGGTCTATTTTCAGCGGTGCTAGGTCGTTCCCACCGTGACGGATAGAAACGAGGCTTTAGAACACACTGAACGATGGTATACGTATCAAGAGTAGAACATTTTAACGCGGCTCACCGGGTTTATAATCCGAGTTGGAGCGACGAACAGAACTTTGAAGTATTCGGCCCCTGTGCCAATCCGTACTATCACGGGCATAACTTCGAATTGATTGTAACGGTCAAAGGCATACCGCATCCGGATACTGGTTTTGTGATGGACATGAAACAGCTGGGCAAGATTGTTAAAGAGCAAATTGTCGAGCGGGTCGATCACCGGAATCTGAATCTGGAAGTAGATTTTCTGAAGGATAAAATTCCGACCTGCGAAGTATTCATCATGGAAATCTGGAAGATTCTGGCTCCCGTCGTCGCAGAATTCACGCAGGGCCGCAGCCAGCTCCACAGCCTGAAACTCATCGAAACACCCAAGAATTTTGTAGAGTATTTCGGGTAAAACTAGTTTTCAATTTGCAGTTTACCGTTTTCAGTAATTTAGCTACTGTAATGGGCCAATTCCATTCAATAGTGAGTACGTAGTTTTACTGAAAACGGTAAGTTCCAAACTGAAAACTAGAAATTGAAAACTGTCAACTAAATGAAGTACTTCCTCATTGCCGGCGAACGCTCGGGTGATTTACACGGATCAAACCTGATTAAGGGCATTCGTCAGCACGATGCGTCGGCGATTATCCAATGCTGGGGTGGGGAAGATATGGAGGCAGCCGGAGCCGAATTACTACATCATTACCGCGATTCAGCGTTTATGGGTTTTTGGGAGGTGGCCAAAAATCTGAGTACGATCCGGCGGCAGATGAAGGAATGCAAGGCCCAGATTCTGGCCTTTCAACCCGATGTTCTGATTCTCATTGATTACGCCGGATTCAACCTGCGAATGGCGACTTTTGCCAAACAGCACGGCATCCGGACGTTCTACTACATTTCCCCGAAAGTATGGGCCTGGAATCAGAAGCGAGCACTGAAGATCAAGCGGGTAGTGGATCGCATGTTTTGTATTTTTCCGTTCGAAGTGGACTTTTTTCGGAAGTTCGATTACGAGGTCGATTACGTGGGCAACCCGCTGTTGGATGCCATTGATTCGTTTACGCCCGATCCGGATTTCCGAACTAAGAACCAGCTCGATTCCCGTCCGATCATTGCCTTATTGCCGGGCAGTCGGGTAGAGGAGGTACGCCGGATGTTGCCCAAAATGTTATCGGTACGAAGTCAGTTTCCCGACTATCAATTTGTAGTAGCGAAGGTTTCCAACTTGTCCGAGACGCTGTACGAAACTTCCGTATCGGACGTATCGTTCGTAACCAATGCGTCCTACGATTTACTGACCGTTGCTCACGCGGCTCTGGTTACTTCGGGTACGGCGACGCTGGAAACGGCTTTGTTTAACGTTCCGGAAGTCGTCTGCTACGAGGCCAACGGATTGTCGTATCACATCGCCAAACGCCTGATTCGCGTGCCGTATATTTCGCTGGTGAATCTGATTGCCAATCAGGAAGTCGTCAAAGAATTGATTCAGCACGACCTAACGACCGAACAGATCGCTCAGGAGTTGCAAAAGATTGTGCAGGGAACGAGTCGCGAGAAGATGCTGCGTCAGTACCAGGATCTACACGAAAAAATGGGCGAAACCGGAGCCTCCGAACGAGCGGGTCGCCGCATGGTAGCGTACCTGAAAAATCAGGCCTGAGACAGATAATTGCGTATCCAGGATTTTTCGTTCCGTGTACCGTATCGAAAAAGCGGGCCATGACGATTTTGTCCTGCTCCCAGTTGCCCGTAGGCCAGAATGGTTCGTCAAAGTACACCAGTTTCCGACCATAATCGAAGGCACAGAATACAATCGGTACGTTCGCTCCCAAGGCCATGTAGTAAAAGCCCGTTTTCAGCTCCGTAACATCAGCCCGAGTCCCTTCCGGCGTAATGCAAATCCGAAATTCCTTTTTGCTGTTAAACAGATCGACTACACTGTCGACGAAGTTTTTGGTTCGTCCTCGATCCACGGGATAACCACCCAGTGCCTTCATAAACCAGGCGATCGGTGCAGGTTTGAACAGCTCTTTTTTCCCCAGATAATAAATCCAGGTATCAATGGCGGCCCGTGCTCCAACCCCAACGAAGAAGTCGGTAGAGGTGGCGTGCGGAGCTACCATGAGTACAAACTTAGGTAATATTTTGGGGGAGGGACCAGCAATTTTCCAGCCCGATAAACGAAAAAGGCTTGCGGCGAGCCAACGAAACATTCGTGTTTACAGTTTAGCGTTTACGGTTTTCAGTTGATTGGATAATGACCGTTTGCCGGGAAATTTAATAAAAATCCTTCCTCTTGCTAGGATTTTTATTAATATACTACAAAGGGTTGTGGACTGAAACATACCACAAAAACGGCTAGCGAGAACCAGCCCAAAATCTGACGAGGCAGGCCGATAGGCACTTCGTAATCGGCCGGTGGATGGTGAATACCCAGGAATCGTCCCAGCATGAAAGCAAAGGGTACAAAACCCCGGTAGCCTTCGAGTTGCGGAAAGAAATAACTCAGAACCAGCTGACTGAGTACAATACCCAGAGCCAGGGCAACGACGATCAGCCGATCGTCGTGAATCCGGCTTAGAGCCAGAAACAACATGCCGATATAAGCCAGCAGGTATCCCGCCTGAATGAGAAAGTCATTGGTATCGGCCACCACAAAATCCTGGTACCGGAACCAGCCCAGGCCTGCGTAGAACAGAAATCCCACGAAGATAATCGGGGATATAATCTGGTGAACCCGACGCCCCACGAGTCCGTACAAAATGTGCCCACCATCGAGCTGACCGATGGGGAACAAGTTCAGAGCCGTAAAAAACAGCGATAGATAACCCGCGAACAAAAAGGGGTAATTCACCAGATCGTACTGGTGCGGTACGGTACCAATGGCAACGTATTTCTTGAAAAACCAAAAGAGAAGATTATCCCCCAGGCCTACTGCCCCCCGGCCTTCCATGGCTTGTGGGGTATACACATACTGGGCATAGTTACTGCCGAACTGCCGCCACTCAGGATGTACCGTAAAGATATAATCCGGTGGTGGTAAGTGGGTAAAGCCGTACCAAAGCAGACCCAATGCCACGAAAAAGCCCGCCAGCGGTCCCGCTATGCCGATGTCAAAGTACTGAATATTGGTCTTCACCCGGCTACGGAGCTTGATAAATGCTCCCATGGTACCAATCGTAGTGAAAGGGCCGAGCCAGAGGGGAATGTAGTAGGGTAGTGTAACCTTAACCTTGTTGAGGCGAGCCGTGAAATAATGGCCAAATTCATGTACAGTCAGTACTGCCAGAAAAGGAACTGAAAACGCCAGTCCGCCCAGAATGTCCGAAAGGGTCAAGGGAGGATTGGCGTAAAAAAGAGAAGTTCCGTTCGTCCATTCTGCCCCCGCAATCGTCGTGGTCACAATGGTTAGAACAAATAAAATGAGTTGGGTATATAAACGACGCCGGGTACGGCTCATACAGTCAAGGCTTTCGAGAAATGTGGCTCCGGCGGGTTAGTAATCGAGTAATTTATCAAGTACGGTGCCGAGCGGATTCAACCAGATGGTTTGTATACCAACGGTTGCAGCTGATTCAATATTATCAGCGTTATCGTCAATAAATACACTTTCTTCCGGCAAAAGACCACCCCCTTCCTGGAGGGCGTGACGGTAAAATTCCGGATCGGGTTTCATGAAACCCATTTCGTACGAAAGAAAAGGTTTTTCAAAGAGACTCATGAAATCATAGGCCATGGCGGCGGCTCGCTTCACGATTTCCCGAACGTGAATGGGATTCGTATTACTCAACAGAAATACGCGATACGATTTACGGAGTTCCTGAATGCGATCGAGGCGGGCCTTGGGCATGTCGAGCAACAGCGTACACCAGGCCGTATCGATGGTTTCGTCCGACCAGTCGCTATTGAATTCTTTACGAAGCAACGCTTTAAAATCCGCTTCGTTGATTTTTCCAATCTCAAACTGATGGAAGAACGCTTTTTCGTGAAACAGACGCGTGGCTTCTTCTTCAGAAATACCCGCCAGTTCGGCAAACGCCCGATAGGTGAGAGGAACGTCAATATCAATGATGACATTCCCCATATCGAAAATGAGGTTTTTGATCATAGGAAGAAGAATAGCGATCGGTCTACCTGTGGCGTACCAGAAATACGGTAGACCGATCGCGAAAACTTACTCAACAAACACGCCCATTTTTGAGAATTTCTCAATGCGTTGATTGATCCGTTCTTCGGGTGAAAGAGCCTGTAGGGCAATGAGTCGGTTGATGATTTCTCCTTTGAGAATCTCGGACATCCGGTCGTGGTCGAGGTGAGCACCGCCGAGGGGTTCAGGAATGATTCCATCGACCAGTCCATTGCTACTCATGTCCGTTGCGGTAAGCTTGAGGGCTTCAGCGGCCTGTTCCTTGTAATCCCAGCTCCGCCAGAGGATCGACGAGCAGGATTCCGGAGAGATCACCGAATACCAGGTATTTTCCAGCATCAGTACCTGATCGCCAATGGCAATACCCAGGGCTCCACCGGAAGCTCCTTCGCCAATGACGATACAAATGACGGGTACGGTTAACATGAACATATCCCGAAGATTACGGGCAATGGCTTCACCCTGTCCGCGTTCTTCCGCTTCCAATCCGGGGAACGCACCGGGCGTATCAATAAGCGTAATGATGGGACAGTTGAATTTTTCTGCCATTTTCATCAGACGCAGGGCCTTGCGATAGCCTTCGGGGTTGGGCATACCGAAGTTGCGGTACTGCCGCTCTTTGGTATTACGGCCTTTCTGCTGACCAATGATCATGACGGGGTGACCATCGATATTCGCAAAACCACCCACAATCGCCTTATCATCGGCAACCTGACGATCGCCGTGGATTTCAATAAAATCCGTACAGATCCGGTGTAGGTAATCTTGCGTATACGGACGATCGGGGTGACGCGAAACTTGTACCCGCTGCCAGCGAGTCAGGTTACGAAACGTCTCTTTCTTAAGATCTACTAACTGGTTTTCTAAGACTGCGGTAGCTGCCGAAACATCAAGGTTTTTGTCGGCGGCCAGCCGTTTCATTTCGTCAATTCGGGATTCGAGTTCGGCAATGGGCCGTTCAAAGTCGAGTAATGTTCGCATAAACAAGTTTCTGAGTTCTTATTCGTGAGCCATTGGCCACGTACCCAAAGGTTAGAACACAACAAAAGTAATAAGAAAAGCGGGGTTACGGTGGAAATTAGCATTTTGAGTAACGAATGCCTCGCCGTTCTTTCCGCTTTAGTAAATGATTTATAATTCGAAACTCTCTCCTTTCATGGGAATCCGGACATCGTCGAAACCTTCGTCATTAAGTCGATTGGCAAAGGTTTGCATGGAGGTTTCTTCGCCGTGAATGAGAAAAATCTTTTTAAGTTTCTGCGGCGATTGTTGTTTGACAAAATTTACGAGATCCTGCTGATCACCGTGTCCACTGAAGACATCAATTTTTTCAATTTTTGCCTGAACCGCGTATTCGTTGTCCTTGATTCGTAGCGTATTCTGTCCGTTCAGCAATCGCCAGCCCAGCGTATCTTCGGCGGCGTAACCTACCAGCAGAATCGTACAGTACGGATTGCCGATGTTGGCGGCCACGTGTTGTTCGACCCGGCCACCGGAAACCATGCCCGAAGCTGAAATAATGATACAGGGTTCGTTATGATTGGAGATGGCCCGACTCGCCTTTTCACTTTCGATAAAAGTCAGGTTCTGAAAATCGAACAGACGACCGTGCTTTTGTTTAAAGTCCTGCGATTCGGGATTGAGAAATTTGCTGTGACGATCGTAAACTTTCGTCGTCGAATGAGCCAAGGGGCTGTCGCTAAATACGCGAATCGGTTTAAAACCCTGCTCGGAATACAGGCGATTCAGCGTAAAGAGTAAAGCCTGCGTCCGGCCTACTGAGAAAGCAGGAATAATCAGACGCCCCGGAATATTGATGCAGGTACGGCGAATCACATCGGCCAGAGCTTCCTCGGGGGAACGGTTATCTTCGTGTAAACGGCTACCGTAGGTGCTTTCACAAACCAGATAATCCACCTGCGGTACGGGGCTGGGCTCGACGTGCAGGGGATAATTTTTACGCCCCAGATCACCCGAAAAGCAAATCGATTTTTTCTCTCCTTTTTCTTTCGTTTCCAGAATGATGTGAGCCGCTCCCAGCAGGTGACCTGCCGGAATGAAGGTCAGCCACAGGTTGTCCGTAACCTGGAATTTCTGATTAAACGCGATGGTAACGAAGTTTTCCAGGGAGTCATCGACCTGTTTGTCCAGGTACAGATCGCCCTTTTTTTCGAGGCGGGCCATCCGTTTCTTCTTTTTGTTGGAATCGCCCGTGGCCCGTTGCAGTTTCTTCTGGTTCAGGTGAGCCGCATCCATTAACAGCAGTCGGGAAAGCTCGTAGGTAGGGGTCGTACACAAGACCTGACCTTCGTAGCCGTCGCGGTATAGATTGGGTATATTCCCGGAATGGTCGATGTGAGCGTGGGTGAGCAACACCAGATTCAGGCTTGAAGCGTCAAAGGGGAACAAGGGCTTATTTTCTTCCTCCTCTTCCAGATTTCGCTCCATATTGGTACCACAATCAATCAGAATTCGGTAATTATCCTCCAGCTCCAGTAAATACATACTGCCCGTCACCTGCCGGGCTGCACCCCAAAAAGTTAGTTTCATCGTATCATCATACAGCCACAGCGATCCAGTTTTTGCCGAACCTTCCACCGCTGACTCCTCAGAGGGCGGTGTCCCGATGGTGGGATGGAGGGTTTTAAATCGGAGAAGGAATTCCGCTTGCTGCCTGAAGCATCTTTGGGTAAGATTTCATAGGGCGTACCCTGTTTTCAGGCGGAAAAGCGGTGTACATTCGTGTCGGTCTACACCTGTGGCTTCTTAGTTAGTTGCTAGCAAATCAGGCAAAGCTACCAAAAGAATTACGAAGTTGAGCATCCTACTCCTTGTCAAACACCAATGAATCGCATCTATTTTCTGCTTTTATCGCTGTTTTTTTCTTCCCAGACCTTTGCTCAGAAACCCGATACGCTTGTACGTGATGCTCTCATCCGCCATTTGGATTCACTCCAAACCAGTTTTTTCATGCAACACGGCTTCGTATCCGCCTGTATCAAGTCGACGCGTACGGGTGAAACCGTGCTGGCTTATCAGCATCGCAAGTCCGTACCACCGGCCTCAACGATGAAGCTTATCACTACCGCTACGGCACTGGCGGTACTGAATGAAAACTACACGTATACCACCACGCTCGAAACCGACGGCATCGTCCGCAATGATACCCTGCTGGGAAACCTCTGGATTCGCGGTTCCGGCGATCCCTCGCTGGGCAGTGGTCGATTTAAAAGTACGCCTACACTCTCTGAACTCCTGAAAAGCTGGATGACCGCTCTCCAGGCTAAAAGCATCCGCTACGTGACGGGTCAGGTTATTGGTGACGGTACGCTTTTCGACGAAAATACGATACCCGGCGGTTGGCCCTGGGATGATCTGGGCAACTACTACGGGGCGGGGGTGAGCGGATTGAATGTGAATGAAAACAAATTCCGGGCCGTATTTAAGCCCGGTAGTCAGGTAGGCGATTCGGCCGCTCTGCTGCGAACGGAGCCTGCACTGCCCCGCTACACGCTCATCAACCGGGTACGGACGGATGCTGCCAAAACAGGTGATCAGGTTAATATCTATACGTCACCGCTGGGGACGCAGTATTTTTTGGATGGATTTGTACCCAAAGGTCCGAAGGAATTTGGCGTATCCGGCAGCATTGCCCATCCGGGCCTGTACGCGGCCCAGTCGCTACGGGATTTGTTGGCAGAAAACGGAATCATGACGGGTCAGGAGCCCACAACGGCGTTTGACTACCTGCGTACAAATGCCCGACCGGCTACACGGGATACCCTGAGTGTCGTACAATCACCCGTACTGAAAGACTTAATCACGGAGTGTAACTTTCAGAGTATCAATTTATACGCCGAAGCTTTTCTGAAAACGGTTGGGGTCGCTCTCAATTATGGTAATACCACCGAAGAAGGGGTGCGGGCTTTGCAGGACGTCTGGAAAGCCAAAGGACTGAAATTACCCGGTTTTCGTATCAAGGATGGCAGCGGTCTCTCTCCCCAGAGTGTACTCACCCTGGATAACATGACTGAAATTCTAGCTTATGCAGCCCGAGAGCCGTACTTCGCGGCCTTTTATTCAACGATTGCTATTCTCGGGAAAAACGGTACCGTTAAGAATCTGGGCAGAGGCACCCGAGCTGCTGGTAACGTACGGGCCAAAAGTGGAAGTATTGGCGGCTCTCGAGCCTATGCGGGGTATTTCACTGGTAAAAACGGTGAACAGTACACCTTTGCTCTAAATCTGCAACAGTATGATTCTGATTTCGGTAGTGCCTATCGTGAGTTGGAAAAGCTAATGGTACAAATGGTTGATTTGTAATATTAGTTATTAAAACGATATAGTAACGTTAAAAATTAATAAGATGAATAAGTCGCATCGGCATTTAAAGAACTGGAAACTGGAGGATTCTGCCTCGAATCAGCGATTACTGGAGATGCAGCAACTGGTCCAGCAAACGCTAGGGGATGAGTCGCTGATTACGCAAACGGTAGCGGATACGGAAGCAGAAAGTGAAGAAAGCTGGGGGAACAAAATGGCTGACCGCGTAGCCGAGTTTGGGGGAAGCTGGAAGTTTATCATTGGATTTATGAGCTTTCTTTTGCTCTGGATTATCGTGAACAGCCTGTTTTTGTGGCAAAAACCGTTTGATCCGTATCCCTTCATTTTGCTCAATCTGATTTTGTCCTGCCTGGCAGCTATTCAGGCACCCATTATTATGATGAGTCAGAATCGGCAGGAAGCCAAAGACCGCGAACGGGCCCGCAACGATTACGCCATTAATTTGAAAGCGGAAATTGAAATTCAGCAGTTGCATGAGAAAATGAATTGTCTGCTGGAAGAAGTGCTGGAGATGCGTAAGGAAATGCAGAGTAAGAAAGGTGCATAGCACGCCCACGTGGCAACTAAGCTCTGTTTGTTGAACTTCTTGGAGTTGAGTCTTCGGTAGGGAAGGGTGTGATGAAGTAAGGAGAAACGGGTGCAGGTTTCCCAACCTGTACCCGTTTCCAACTGTCCAGTTATGGCAATAAATGAAAGCATAAAGGCAGGTAAGAACCTGCCTGATTATGGGTACAGGTTAAGAAACCTGCACCAGTGGGGAAGTAAATAAGGTGCTCATGCATTGCATAGGAGGATTGAGTGCGGTTGCAGTACCCCGCATTGCATACGGGGTTAATCAGATTAAACTCCTCCGGGGTTGGATGCTCGAAGGGTGACTAGCGACCTGGGTGGGATAGCACGTTCCCTAACACCGAAGGGTTTAATGCTAATAGCCAGGGGTTGCACCCCTGGAAAACATAAAAAAAGGGAGCGTTTCGGCTCCCTTTTTTGGTTAAGCGTTCATTAACGCTTCAATTTCATCGGCGTCCACTGGAATGTTTGCCATCATATCAATATTACCCGTTTCGGTAATCAAGATATTGTTTTCCAGACGAATACCCAGTTTTTCTTCCGGAATATAAATGCCTGGCTCACAGGTGAATACCATGCCCGCTTCGAAGCGTCGGTATTTGCTGCCTACATCGTGCACGTCCAGTCCGAGGAAGTGGGAAGTGCCGTGCATGAAGTACTTTTTGTACGCGGGCCAGTCGGGGTCCTGGTGGTCAATATCGTGCTGGGTGATGAGTCCGAGGCCTTTCAGCTCGCTTTCCATGATCTTGCCGACTTCCTTGTGGTACTCATCCCATAAGTTACCGGGTACGAGCATAGCCGTTGCTTCCTTCATCACGCGGTGTACCGCCTCGTATACCTCCCGTTGCCGGGGCGTGTAACGGCCCGATACGGGGATCGAGCGAGTCAGGTCGGCGTTGTAATTGGCGTATTCGGCTGCCACGTCCAGCAGAATGACTTCGCCGGCCTGGCACTGCTGGTCATTGGAGAGGTAGTGCAATACGCAGGCATTCGCTCCCGTCGCAATGATGGGTTCGTACGCAAACCCTTTCGAGCGTTGGCGAACAAATTCGTGCAGGAGTTCAGCCTCGATTTCGTACTCCCAAACACCCGGTTTGACAAACTTCAGCAAACGACGGAAGCCGTCTTCCGTAATCCGCATGGCTTCCTGCAACAAGGGAATTTCTTCGCTTTGTTTGATGGCCCGCAGATTGTGCATCAGCGGAGCCAGCCGCTCGATTGGTGTAAAGGGAAGCGTTCCTGATACTGCTTGATGAACCGGGCATCGCGGCTTTCCACGATGATGTCAGCCCGCGTATGTTCATTGGTATTCAGGTAAATATGTTCGGCTTCGAAAATGAGCGTGCGGAGAATGCTGTCGAATTGCCGGGTCCAGTATACGGTCTGAATGCCCGATACTTCCCGAGCGTGTTCTTTGGTGTATTTGTAGCCTTCCCAAACGGCAATGTGTTCGTTCGTTTCCCGCAGGAACAGAATCTCACGGTGTTTTTCGTCGGGAGCATCCGGAAACAGTACGACGATACTTTCTTCCTGATCGATACCCGATACGTAAAAGAGATCATTGTTCTGACGGAACCGCAACGTACCATCGGCGTTGGTCGGTAATACGTCATTGGAATGAAGAATGGCGATCGACTTGGGCTTCAGCAGGGTACTAAGCCGTTGCCGGTTTTTGATAAACAGGGTATTCGGAATCGGATGGTACTTCATACTTTTCAGGTTGTTTACGGGTATGATACGGATACCCGGGGTAGTCTAAAGTTTACTTCTGACAATAATAAATAATCTCCTTACTCGGCAGGGCGTACCGTTCTACCCGTTCGCGAGGCATTTCCAATACAAAGCGGTCTTCAGTAACCTTGAATCCACCCTTGGCCAGCTCCTGACCATAATCCTGTCCGAACAGGCGGAGGTGGTCATTTTGCCAGAAAATACGTTCCCGTTCTTTCGGGTCGGTGATGGTAGGATCTTCGAACGTATGCGGTTTCGACCAGTCCTGCGGTGACTGGATAATCGCCCAGCCGCCGGGTTTCAGTACGCGGTGTAATTCGCGGGTTGCCTGATGATAGTCGTCCACGTGTTCGAGCACGTGATTACAAAACGCAACATCAAAGCTATTGTCGGGGAAAGGAATCTGGTGAATGTCCATTTTGACTTTCGCCAGCGGACTTTCGATGTCGGCGGTGATGTATCCTTCACCGTGTATTTTCTCGAAGCGTTCCATGAAGCAGTGCTCCGGAGCGACGTGCAGTACCCGTTTTTTCCCTTTGAAAAAGTCGGTTCGTTCCTGTAGATACAGGTACATCAGCCGATGCCGTTCCAGAGCCAGACAGTTGGGACACAGGGCATTGGCCCGCGACTGCAAACGGCCGTAGGGGAGAAACCGCCGAAACGTCTGGCCACAAACGGGACATTCTTTATCGGTACCTTTCAGGAAAAACGCCGTGATTTTCAGGGGAATATAACTCACCCGTTGCAAAACGGGCCGGGGAACCGTACGAAGAATAAAGGAAATGAGACGCTTCACTGGAGTAAAGATTACGGAATAAGCGACAAAGATAAACGGCGGCGGACAGATTTAAATCGAAGAGGACAGATTATAGAGCAGAGCCATCAGACGCTGACTTTCCAGAATCTAATGCCTATTCTCTATAATCTGTCCTCTCAAGGTTGTCCGCGGTAGTCGCTTACAGTTCGCGAATCCAGACGTTACGGAAGCTTACCGCATTGCCGTGGTCCTGTAAACTGATTGGGCCTTTACCGTGGGGAACGTTTTTCGGAGCACCGATGTACTCCGTTGAACCCTGAATCTTGGTATGGTTCTGAACGATGACTCCGTTGAAAATAACCGTTACGTACGGAGGCGTTTCCACACCACCATTCTGGTTAAAGCGGGGAGCCGTATAGATGATATCGTACGTATTCCATTCACCCATCGGACGAATGGGGTTGATCATCGGGGGCGTTTGTTTGTAGATCGATCCGGCCTGACCGTTACGGTACGAGCGATTTTTGTAGCTGTTGAGTACCTGTACTTCGTACATCCCCTGCATGAAAATACCGCTGTTCCCTTTACCCTGACTCTTCAGCGTTTCGGGCTCATTGGGTGAACGCCACTCGATGTGCAATTGATAATCCTGGAAATCCTGCTTGGTTGAAATGTTACCCGCTCCTTTCACCACCGAGAAGGCTCCGTCTTTCACTTCCCATTTGGCAGGACTGCCGTCTTTCACGGTAACCCAGTTGTCGAGGTTTTTACCATCAAAGAGAATGATGGCATCCGAGGGGGGCAGGCCATAGGACTGACCGGGCGTAACCGTTGGGATTTCGGGATCCCAGAATTCCGTTTCTTCCGGTTTAACGAGATAGTTTTTCTTGACAGCTCGTTGGTCCTGAGCCGAGGTAAAGCCCAGTGCTGCGACGGATAAGCACAGCGTGAGAGTTAGCTTTTGAGCGATCTGCATTGGTAATATCAAATTTGAAAGTAAGATTGCGACTGAAAATTACGTGATGTTAGCGGGTGTACAGCTACTTTTTGAAAAAAAAGGATTTTTTAGCGTAATTCTAGTACTTCACCCCCCAAACTATACGGCTCTTTTCAGGGTTGTATTTTAAAGAACCTGTACGAACTATGAAAATTGTTGAATATAAAAAAGCTCCGGGCCGGAAGATCGTTAAACGCATGAGTTTGCAGACCAAATCCACGCTGTTATCGATTGTGAGCCTGATTGTATTTGTCTACGGCATCATTGTGCTGGCGAAAGCCGTATGGCTAGAGTCTACCAACGAAGTCTTTAATCGCTGGTTTCTTCTGGGCATTTACGCGATTGCCCTCGTGGTTGGCGGAATGATTATGTACGGCAATGCCCTGCAAATGCGGGTACGGGTAGATACGCGGAAGGAAATGCGTCGGTTTTTTCGGAAAAATCGCCGGGAGCTGGCTCATCGGAAAGAAGCGGCGGCTAAAAAGCAAAAGCCTAAAGAGGAGAAATCCCACAAAGAGAAGGAAAAAGAAAACCCCGCTAAATCCATTTAGCGGGGTTTCAATGCATCAATAGAAAGGCAGAATAGGCAAGAATGCCCGAACTGCCAATTATTTCTGTTCGAAAGAAGCTTTGATGGCTTCAACATCTACTTTCTTGATCGTCGGCTTCAGCGTGAGGCGTTTGATCGTAGCGATGCGGTTGTTAGCGATAGACTTGTTTCTGCGGTCTTTACGCTTCAGTTGTGATACACCCATGATTTTGTTCAGTTTGGTATGACTGGTCACCGATTCGAGTAATCCAGGAATACCAGATACTCATACTCAGAACCTCAAAATGAGCCGCAAAAATACTTGTTTTTATCCACAAATCAAGTAAAGAGTCGTTTAAAAATGAAGGAATTTTAAACGAATCCCCCTCGCTTCGGGCTTTGAATGCTATTTTTGTGGCCCAGGATGAACCAGAGCCCTTCAGGAGAGCAAATCCCCACTCCTGTGAAACATAGATCATGAGTATACAAAAACCAAGCTTACCCCGCGGCACCCGTGACTTCGGTCCGGAGCAAATGGTGAAACGAAACTTCATTTTCGATACCATCCGCCGCACGTTTCAGAAATATGGATTTCAACCCCTCGAAACGCCTACGCTGGAAAACCTGTCGGTACTGATGGGTAAATACGGCGAAGAAGGAGATCAGCTACTCTTCAAAGTTCTGAATTCAGGTAATTTTCTGGATAAAATTGAAACAGCTGATGTGGAAGAAGGATACAAGAAACTGACGCCCAAAATCGCCGAAAAAGGGCTTCGTTATGACCTGACCGTACCTTTTGCCCGCTACGTCGTGATGAACCGGGGCGAGCTGACGTTTCCCTTTAAACGCTACCAGTTGCAACCGGTCTGGCGGGCGGATCGGCCCCAGAAAGGCCGGTACCGCGAATTTTACCAGTGCGATGCGGATATTGTAGGTACGGATTCCCTGCTGTGTGAAACGGAAATCGTAGCGATGCTGCACGAAATTTTCGCAGGTTTATCGATCAACGATTTCACGATCAAAATCAATAACCGGAAGATTCTTAGCGGGATTGCTGAGGTGATTGGGGTAGCCGGTAAGGAAGCCGCTCTGTTTGTAGCCATCGACAAACTCGACAAAGTTGGCAAGGAAAAAGTAGAGGAGGAGTTAAGCGAGAAAGGGCTTTCGGATGCTTCCATCAAGAAGCTACAGCCGCTGTTCGGCCCAATGACCTCCAATCGCGAAACCTTTGAAAACCTGAAAGACTGGTTACAGAATTCGCAGGTTGGGATGAAAGGTGTGCAGGAGCTGGAAACGCTCTGGCGGATGATTCGGACGATGGGAATTTCGGACAAAAAAATTCAGCTCGATATTACGCTGGCCCGTGGACTTAGCTATTATACTGGAGCCATTTTTGAAGTAAAAGCGGGCGGCGTCCAGATCGGTAGTATTTCCGGCGGGGGGCGGTATGATAACCTGACGGCGGCCTTTGGGGTACCCAATCTGTCCGGGGTAGGGATTTCGCTAGGCGTAGATCGGATCTATGATGTGATGGAAGAACTACAACTCTTCCCGGAAAATCAGAGCGTAACGACGAAAGTACTCTTTGCTAATTTCGATGCTGCGGGCGAAACCTATTCGCTGCCGTTGTTACAAAAAGTCCGGCAAGCCGGCATCAACGCCGAGTTGTATCCGGAGTCGTCCAAGCTCAAAAAGCAGCTCGATTACGCCGACCGAAAGAAAATTCCCTTCGTGGTACTCATTGGTTCAGAGGAAATCGCCTCTGGTCAGTTAACGCTGAAAAATATGACGACGGGCGAGCAGCAGAAAGTAACCGCTGAGGCCTTAATTGATGCACTGAAGTAAAAGCACTTGATACTGAAAGAGGGCATTTCCGAAAGGAGATGCCCTCTTTTTTAGGCGAATACCGTCATTCTTTCTATGCTTTGGAAGAAAGGGTTAAAGTAACAAACCCTGGCTAGTCTCGGGCTTTAACCGAAGCTAGCGACGCTATTCAGATACGGGCAAACTATTCGTCTCAGATCAAGTCTGAGTCAGGCGGCTAGGTTACGACTCTAAGCGGAAAACAAAACGCTGGGCAAAGGTGCGTAAATGATGTTGAAAAAGACCTTTACGTCGTACAAGGAGGTCTAGAAGCAGGAAAATGAATGGAATTATCTGGGTAAACGCTCGATTTCGGTGATAGTCTGATAGAAAAGGTTTGCTAAGACATAAGTCGATTAATTATGAGCTCGGCTGCTGAAGTTTATTCCAGCATGAGGTTGATTTTATTTTATATACATTTCTGATGCACTGCCAATTTTAAATGCAGTTCAGGATAGGTATAATTTATAGGTAATTATTCACTAAGTTGACTAGCGATTCAGCGAAACAATTGATGTAATTAATTAGAATAAACCCGATGATTGATTATGGTACAGCCTTCTAAATTCATGCGAATTCTATTTTTATTGCTTGCTATGGCAACGTATAGCTATAGTCAAACGACAAAATACCAATCATCATCCACGAATGATATACCTCAACGGAAAAGAGTTATTAATCTGCCCGATTGGGCTAATCAGTATGACGAGGTTTACGCAAGTGACGATCTGTTTATCTGCAAAAAGATTATCAACATGCCAGTCATTCGGAAAACGAATGATACGATTTACTTTAAGAAAGGCTATCTGACCTATTTGCATACTAAAGAAGGCGTGAGGCTTTCCAGGCAACCCTACGATGATATTTCGGCGTTTAGCGATGGTTTTGCAAGAGTAGTCCAGCGAAATCCTGATCACGATGGGAGATTTGATTTCCTGTTGGAGCCGACCCGGATGGGTTTAATAGATAGATCGGGGCATTTAGTTATCCCACTAATGTATAGAGACGTTTGGCATTTTAGAGAAGGATTAGTTTACGTCGTTGATAGTACCTATACTAAAGGATATTTTGTTGATGCTAACAATCGAAGAGTCTTTGAGAAAGAATTTAGTCCCTATCATTCATCAAATTTTCAAAATGGTATTTGTCATGTGCGTTTAGGCCATCAACAGTATAATTTTATTAGCCACAAAGGAGAATACCTCATCCCTAAAGTTTATGATTTTATTGATCTGCCCGGCGACTGGAATGCAAAGCAGGTAGTTGCAAAAAATGGGAAGTATGGGCTTTTGGGTGAAAAGGCTGAGTTAACATTAAAGTTATCCTATGATCTGATTGACACCTCTGCTTCAACCCACTGGAATGGGTTATATAAAACCAAACTGCATAATAAGTATGGTTATGTTGATGTGATCGCGGGAAAGGAAGTAATAAAACCTCACTATCAGGATTTCATCCATACACCTTCTTCGAAAATTTGGGCGAAGAAAAATAATAAATGGGGCTTACTTCAGAAAAATAATGAGTTTATCTACCCTTTAAAAGCAGACTCCATTCTTTCAATTAAAGACGATTATTCCATTGTACAGGAAGGGACTAAAAAAGGCGTGGTGGATTCCACAGGTAAAATTGTCGTGCCCGTTACATTTGATAACGTATCGCCTTTCTACGAAGATGTAGCTATCGTGGTACAGGATAATCGAATTGGCTACGTGAGCAGAAGTGGTAAAACGATTGCTTCTCCTCAATATATTTCCGGAACCTATTTCAGAAATGGAAAAGCTACGGTTAAAACATTCTTCAGACACTTTACCATTGATAAAAACCATACTAAACTTGAACAGGGTTTTAATAACATTGTGTATGTACTAGGAATAGGGACGATGCTATTGCTGCACCTGGTTTATTTCTTTAAAACGAGAAAGAGTTACGCAAGTCAAGAAAAGCTATTCACTCGTAAATTGTAGGAGTGTACGAATTTAAACGGATGCTGACTATTGATCACGTCTTTGAGGAAGAGTCTTTCTACTCTAACTCAGTAAGGCAGGGGGCAGACTGGCTTTGAGTTAAAGGTTGATAACGAAGGGAATTTTCTTCCAAACAGTCCGAAGGAAGGGCCGAAGCAAGCAAAAAAACGGCGTATCATACGTGCAAAGGGGCTTTGACCTACGATACGCCGTTTATTCAGGGAACGTTACAACGTTCCGGTATTTTTACTAACGCCAGGCTTTGTAAGCGTTGATGAGGCCGTTGGTAGATCCATCGTGATCGTTGACTGGCTCATCGTTTTGCAGTTCAGGATAGATTTTGCTGGCCAGTTGCTTGCCCAGTTCCACCCCCCACTGATCGAAGCTGTAGATATTCCAGATGACACCCTGTACAAAAATCTTGTGTTCGTAGGCAGCAATCAGGCTACCCAGCGTACGGGGCGTAATGGATTTGACCAGAAAGGAGTTGGTCGGACGGTTTCCTTCAAATACTTTAAAGGCTACCAGCGACTCGTATACTTCCGGACTCACGTTTTTCGACTGGAATTCGGCGATGACCTCTTCAGACGTTTTACCGTTCATCAACGCTTCCGTCTGGGCGAAGAAGTTAGAAAGCAGAATCTTATGGTGTTCACCAATGGGGTTGTGGCTGATCGCCGGAGCAATGAAATCCGCCGGAATCAGTTTCGTACCCTGGTGAATGAGTTGATAGAAGGCGTGCTGACCGTTGGTACCGGGCTCACCCCAGATGATGGGTCCCGTTTGGTAATCTACGGCTTGACCATCGCGACCGACGTACTTGCCGTTGGATTCCATATCGCCCTGCTGGAAGTACGCCGCAAAGCGGTGCAGGTACTGATCGTAGGGCAAAATAACCTGCGTTTGGGCACCGTAGAAGTTATTGTACCAGATTCCCAGTAAAGCCAGCGTTACGGGAATATTTTCTTCAAAAGCAGCCGTCCGGAAGTGGTTATCCATGGCGTGAGCCCCTTCGAGCAATTCCACGAAATTTTCGTAGCCTACGCTCAGAATGATCGACAAACCAATCGCCGACCAGAGGGAGTACCGACCACCTACCCAATCCCAGAAGACAAACATGTTTTCGGTATCGATACCGAATTTGCTGACTTCTTTTTCGTTGGTTGAAATGGCCACGAAGTGTTTCGCTACGGCAGAATCATCACCAGCCGCATCCAGCAACCAGGTACGGGCCGTGTGGGCGTTAGTCATGGTTTCCTGCGTCGTGAACGTCTTGGAAGCAATCAGAAACAAGGTCGTTTCGGGATTGACGGCCTTCAACGTTTCGGCAATGTGCGTACCATCGACGTTGGATACGAAATGCAGATTCAGGTGATTTTTGTAAGGTTTCAGAGCCTCCGTCACCATCACCGGACCCAAATCCGAACCCCCGATACCAATGTTCACCACATCCGTAATAGCCTGGCCCGTATAGCCTTTCCACTCACCGGAAATGACTTTTTCGGAAAACGTTTTCATCTTATCCAGTACGGCATTCACCTCGGGCATCACATCCGCACCGTCCACTTCAATAGGTGTATTCGAGCGGTTCCGCAGGGCTACGTGGAGTACGGCCCGATCTTCGGTCGCGTTGATTTTCTGGCCGGTGAACAGCTGCTCGATGGCATCTTTCAGCTCGGCTCCCTGAGCCAGTTCCAGTAATAACTGTTTCGTTTCTTCCGTGATCCGGTTTTTGGAGTAATCGAGCAGGATGTCTTCAAAACGAGTCGAAAAACGATTGAACCGTTCGGTATCTTCCGCAAATAATTCTTTAATCTGAACGGATTGAGTAGCCTCAAAATGAGCAAGAAGCTTTGCGTAAGCAGGATTCTGAGTAAATGGAATAGACTTCAGCATAAGATAAGGCTCTGAATGATAGGATACGTCAGGGCATGAGTGGATAATTAACCCCGGTTCATGCTACTGCGTTTAAGCGGGCCAAAAATGGCTACTGCATCCATAAAAACCAACAAATGGGGGCAGAGTTCCGTAATAAAACTTTTCGGGAAATTTTTTGGACTAGGGAAGGCAGATTTGCTCCAGCTCGCTCAGATCTCCCAGAAATGCGTTATAATCGACCTTTCCCTTGATACCTTTCAGCTGACCCAGTTCGGAATACTGCCAGAACCAGACTTTCCCGGAGATATCACCCGCCAGTTGTTCCGATGAGTAATGGGCCAGCCAGAGTGGATATTCGTCGAAATTGCCCCGAATGAATTTCTGGTAAAAGCGGCGATTGGTGTAAATGATGGGTTTGACGCCGTATTCCTTTTCGACTAACTCCAGCCAGGTACGAATGTCGCGGATGGTCCGTTCGTCCGATTTGAGCGGGTGTGAGGATTCGACGTCCAGCACTGGTGGCAGATCACCCGATTTCAGTTGTACCGTTTCGATGAAATTATCGGCCTGCGGAACCGGGTCCCGCCAGGGGATGAAAAAGTGATAGGCACCGACGCGTAAACCCGTTTGGCGAGCACTGCTGTAGTTGTTTTTGAAGCGTTTATCCTGAATGGAAATGCCTTCGGTAGCTTTGATAAATACGAATTCCAGGCGAGCTTCGTCCGCCAGAGCCGACTCCCGAATCACGCTCCACTCAATTTTACCCTGATGTTTGGACACGTCTATGCCGTGGACGGGATATTCCGTGGGAATGCGAATGCTGGCGGTTCGGGAGTAATCCCACTCAATTTGCGTAGGATTGCGATACCGGAAATACAAAAAAGCGGCAATCAGCCCAATGCACAGGAGACTGACGGCAAGGAGCAATTTTACGTTGAACGGTGAGCGGCGTTTGACTGGAGCAGGCATTCGAATTTGAAAAAGAGCCCGTAAAAGTAAGGGAGAGTTCTTGGTTTACGGTTTTCAGTTTACAGTTTTCCGGTGGATTTGTACGTAAAGCGGTTAGGTAAGCCATCCGCTCGTGTACAGAGCGGGTACGTTCTTAAACAAAAACCACAGCGTCGCTCTATAATTGAGTAACGCTGTGGTTTTTAACGAAAAATGGTAAATCCTATTATTTATTCGGCTGCGGCGTAACACGCAGGTAAGGTTTTACGTGCGTAACGCCTTTCGGAAACTTCTCTGCCAGAGCATCATTGGAAACGGCAGGCGTTACAATGACGTCTTCGCCGTCTTTCCAGTCGGCCGGTGTGGCTACCTGGTAATTAGCCGTGAGTTGCAGGGAATCAATGACCCGCAGAATCTCCTGGAAATTACGACCCGTGGATGCGGGATAGGTCAGGGTCAGTTTGATTTTCTTATCGGGACCAATGACAAACACCGAACGAACCGTTGCTTTTTCGCTGGCATTCGGGTGAATCATATCGTATAGTTCAGCGACTTTACGGTCCGAATCGGCGATGATGGGAAAATTGACTTCCGTACCACTTACTTCGGCAATATCAGGCGTCCAGCGGTTGTGAGAATCCAGATCATCTACCGATACGGCAATCACTTTCACACCACGTCTTTCAAAATCGCCTTTCAGTAAAGCGGTTTTACCAAGCTCCGTCGTACATACGGGCGTAAAGTCAGCGGGGTGTGAAAAGAGTAAGCCCCATTTATCGCCCAGCCATTCGTGAAAACGGATGTGGCCCTGGGTGGTATCTGCTTCAAAATCGGGTGCGATGTCTCCAAGTCGTAAGGACATAATCGAATCAGTTTAAGGTTTATCGAACGTCCGCAAAGGTTCAACGTTCCGTTGAGATAAACAAGTCAAGTACTCTATTAGTTTACCAGACTATTCTATTTTTTGCAACTGCACTGATTGTTAGTTGGTTATCAGGTATCTTTTTGGAGGGAAGAACGAAAACGCCGAAAATTGAAAGTTTTCTTCGTCTTTTGCTTGACAAGGCCCTTTCAAAGCCACATATTTGCACCCACATTTCAGAAGGGGATGTAGCTCAGTTGGCTAGAGCGCTTGCATGGCATGCAAGAGGTCGTCGGTTCGAGCCCGATCTTCTCCACTTCCTTGAAGGCTTTTAGAGGGATTCCTCTGAAAGCCTTTTTTGTTGCATCGGACGAACGAATACGCCTTTAGCCCAGTAATCGGCGTACTGGAAAATGAAAATAGACTTGAGTTTTCCATCACTGGTCTCAAGTCTATTTTCAGAGAATGGTTGCGTTAACCTGCCCGACAGCAAAGATTTCTTTGTCCCTATTACGAATCGCCGAGTTTTGCCCGCAGTACTTTAATTTCCCGCTCCAACTGCTGAATGTACTGATCTTTGGGTTGATTAACCTTTTCCAGCTCCTCCAACGTGTACCGAGGCGTAATGTGCTGCGGACAATTCCAATCGTACGCTTGGATGTGAAACAGCAGTAACCGCTCGGATTTGAATTTATAATCCTCGGATTTGAGTAATGCGTAAAGCTCTGGGTTGTCGCGGATTTCCACGATTTCGGCCTCGGCATATAGCTTCAAACGGGCCCGTAACGGGTAGGAGAGCAACATCAGCGATACGTTTGGATTGTGTTCGATGTTACCGACTGAAATGTACTGCCGGTTTCCGCTAAAATCCACGATACCGATCGTTTGGTCATCAAGTACCTTAATAAAACCCTTCGGCCCACCCCGGTGCTGAATATAGGGGAAGCCGTTCGCTCCCGAAGAAGCCAGGTAAAAGCTATCCAGCTGACCAATGAAGTTACGCTCAACGGCGGTCAAGCCTTCCGTGTAGGTCATTCTTTCCATCCGCTCGTAGGCATTGCGACTCCCCATGCGTTCCTGGATTGCTTTGATGCCATCGGTAAAGGCAAGTGCTGCGTAATTCATGGTAGTAACGGTTAAGAATCGACGGAAGTTACTCTACTACAGGGACTGAATTTGTCGAATCATTTGGTTGGTGAAGCCCCATTCGTTGTCGTACCACGCCATAACTTTGACCAGATCGCCATCCACTACCCGCGTCATCTCCAGATCAACCGTTGCCGCAAAGGGGCTTTTGACGATGTCACTGGAAACCAGGGGTTCATCCGTAACGGCGAGGACTTTTTCGTACCGGGGCGTAGCCGCTTCTTCGGTCAGAATCTGATTGATTTCCTCAACGCTGGTTGGGCGTTCGGCAATAAAGGTAATGTCCGAAATGGAACCGACGGCCACGGGTACGCGTACGGCAATGCCGTCGAATCTTCCGGCGTACTGCGGTAAGGCTTTCGTGGTGGCAATGGCGGCACCGGTAGCCGCCGGGGCCAGGTTATTAGCCGCTGCCCGTCCCATCCGGGGTTCGCGTTTGGAAGGAGCATCCACTAGGGTCTGGGAGGCCGTATACGCGTGCGTCGTGTTGAGGATGGCTTTTTTAATACCCAGTCTACGGCCCAGTATTTCGATTACGGGACTGATGTTGTTGGTGGTACAGCTCGCACACGAGAATACGGCTACTTTACCCTCTTCCGTATTTACGCCGTGTACCACCGTAGGCGTATCTTTCGTCGGACCCGAGATGACCACGAATTTCGCTCCCGCGGCAAGGTGTTGATCTGCCGCAGCTTGTGAGGTAAAAATCCCCGTGCTTTCAATGATTACTTCGGCTTCCAGTTCTTTCCAGGGCAGGTTTTCAATATCCCGAATGCTGGTATACTGAATGGCTTTACCATCAATTAGGATCGTATCTCCCTCGACGGTGACTTCTTTTTCGTATTTACCGTAATTGGTATCGTATTTAAGCAGATAGGCAGCGTTTTCAATGCTCATGAGGTCATTGATCCCTACCAGTTCCAGATCAGTGGTTTCAAAGATTACTTTAAGAGCGGCCCGGCCGATACGTCCAAAACCGTTAATGGCTATTTTTTTCATGATGCTATGTTTAGGAAGGAAACCAGAGTGATTTCATGCTTCAAAATAGCAGCATAATTCATTGCCGGGGTTAGGCATAGATTCCTGAGGTGGTAGCAATCTTTCCTTCCGAGGTTGTATTCGCTAAAAATTTTTCCCGATACTGAAGGGGGGAGATGCCTTCTTTTTTCTTGAAAAAGCGGCTGAAGGAATGAATGTCCTCGTAGCCAAGCTCGTAGGCAATTTCCTTGATGGACAGGTTCGTGTAGCCAATCTGTCGCCGGGCGTGCATCATAATGCGATCGTGAATGATGTGCTGCGGTCCCCGGCTGGAAATTACAGAAAATACATTCGAAATGGTCTTGGGCGATTTGTTGAGTTGAGAAGCGTAAAAAGCCACGTCGTGGTGCTCGGTAAAATGTCTTTCCACCAAATAGTTGAATTCGCGAATGAGATCGCTTTGCCCTTTTTCCAGCTTATGAAAGTCGGTAGATTTTCGCAGGATCCGGGCCGAAAGAATCAGCATCCGTTTAAGAATGGACTGTAACATATCTTTCTTCAGAATATCGGTTCGTTGCATCTCGGCTTCAAATAATTGCCAGGAGATGTCAAATTCCCAAAGTATTGCTTCATCAATGGAGATAATCGGAATTCCTGAAGCCCCAAAAAAGAGAAAGCCTTTGCTGCCTACTTCATTATCGTGATTGATGATGCAGTAGAAAGGCTGGTTGAATCGAACCATACGGGCGGATTCCAATTCAATGCTATCAATGTGATGAAATTCGGTCAGGAAAATGATCTGATTTCGAGCGAGGCGATAGGGGACTTTATCAACGGTCAGATCCAGTCGTTCTCCGGTATTCCAGATAAACGTCAAATCCGTCGCTTTAACCTCGAAAACCGATGGGCTGTTGCTTGGATCGAGTTCATACACGCGTATACGCTCGTTGGTGTCATGTTCGAAGGTCATAGGTGATCGTAAGGATGGATAGGGTGATACAAAGGAGCTCAATCTATCGTTAGCGATCGCCCCCTATGAACGTTTACCTTCTCCAATGAATAATCTAGAAAGGGATACTAAACATAGTACAGGAGAGAAAAATAGGTTCCCGGATGAATAGATACACTAACTAATAAACGGAAGCAATAGACCTCGACAACGCGTTATAACAGATTTTATATGCCCGTCCTTACCTTTCCTACTAACCCTTAAAAATGGCCCCAATGAGAGCCCATCGGTAAATAGTACCACAAAAACGAGAATCTGTACGCTGAAGCGTACCTCCAGCCCTTCTACTTTTGACCCTATCTCCGTAAGCGTTCCCGGGCTTTGCCTGCCCGGCTGCGTTTCGGGTACTAGCTGGATACGATTGTTAGGACAGAGCGAGATGAAAATGCGGTTCTGAATCAACCCAGATGCTTAACGTTCCCCGTATGAAACAGTCAACCGAATCCTTCGCCATTCCCATGGTTAATATTTATTCTTTAGCCGAGTACCGGCCGGAGGATTTTTTAATCAAGCGGTTTGCGGAATATGTACAGGAGCATAAAAACCTGCGGCTGCTGCATCGTCACGATTTTTACCATCTGGTTCTGTTTACGAAAGGAGCGGGGAGTCACGCCATTGACTTTGAAAGCTTTCCGGTACTGCCTTTTCAGATTTACTTTATGATTCCGGGGCAGGTGCATTCCTGGGATTTTACGGGAGAGGTGGAAGGCTACGTAATTAACTTTTCCAGTACCTTTTTTCAATCCTTTCTGTTGCGTCCGGATTATCTGGACACCTTTTCGTTTTTCAGTGGAATCGCCCGGGAGAGCGTTATTCATCTGCCCGAATCCATTCAGAAATCGCTGACTGGTCTGTTTGAGCAACTCCTGGAAAAGCAGCAGGAATCTGTACCGCAGCGGTCGGATCTTTTAAAGGTGCTATTACTACAAATTTTCTTTGCCGTCGAAGCACACACGGCGACCAAAACGACCCTTCCGATTACTAACTATAACTACGTCATTCTCAAGAATTATCAGAAGTTGATTGACCGGAATTTTATGACCCTGCGTCTGCCCATGGAGTACGCACGGCTACTGTACATCACGCCCAATCACTTGAATGCCCTATGTAAGGAACACCTGGGAATGCAGGCCGGAGAGCTCATCCGGAACCGAATTTTACTCGAAGCGAAACGTCTGCTGATGAACTTTGGAATGAACATATCGGAAATCGCCTATGCCTTAAATTTTAGCGATAATTCCTACTTTACTAAGTTTTTCAAAAAATATACGGGAACGACTCCCGAAGAATTCCGTAAACGTAATACCTAACCAAGCACCCAAGTCTAATGAAACGAAGTCAATTGCAGGGAATGGTACTCGCGAAATGTCCCCATTGCCGACAGGGAAATCTGTTTAAATACCCGTTCTGGAACGTAAAAAAATTCGATCAGATGTACACGTTTTGTCCGCACTGCGGACAACGTTACGAAAACGAACCCGGCTTTTTTATTGGAGCCACGTATGTCAGTTATGCCCTCTCCGTGGGGATAGTATTGGGTACGGCCATCGTTCTCTTTAACTTCTTTGGGGACCCCTCCGCCTTTGTTTACATATCCGTAGCCATTGGCTTAATGCTGGCGACTATGCCATTTAACTTTAGAGTAGCCCGCGTAATTTACATTTACTTATTCTCGGGCATTGAATATGAGGAAAATCCCCGCCTGATTACCCGGGAAAAGGAAGTGTAGTTCTAAACGTAGCAAGGAATGCTGAATGTAGTAAAAGTAGGCGTAGTACAGGCTACTCCCGTTTTGTTTGACCTGGAGCGGAGTGTCGAAGTGGTCCTTAGCTGGATTAAAAAAGGTGCCGAGCAGAATTGCGAACTACTGCTGTTTCCGGAATCTTTTCTTCCGGCGTATCCCAGGGGACTCACGTTCGAGGCGATGATTGGCCGTCGTACGGAAAAAGGCCGGGAAACCTGGCTTGATTACTGGAAAAACAGTCCCGAAGTCGATTCGGAGGCCATTCGACGCATCCAGCAAGCGGTGCAGGTGGCTGGAATCATGGTAGGGCTGGGCATTACGGAGAAGGACCCCATCGGCGGATCGTTGTACTGTACGCTTCTCTACATCGGAAGCGACGGAAAGATTCTGGGCAAACATCGCAAACTCAAACCCACGGGACTGGAGCGGTTCATTTGGGGTGAAAGCGATGGAAGTTCGCTAATTACGCTCGATACACGTCTGGGAAAAATAGGTGGACTGATCTGCTGGGAAAACTACATGCCCCTGGCCCGAACGGCATTGTATCAGAAAGGCGTCGAAATGTATTTGGCTCCCACCGCCGATTCGCGGGAATCCTGGCAGTCTACTATGCAGCACATTGCCCTCGAAGGACGTTGTTTCGTGCTGGCCTGTAATCAGTTTGTACGCAAAAGCGACTACCCCGAACGCTATCAGGCCGAGCTGAGTCAGGAGCCCGAGATCATGAGTGCGGGTGGCAGTGTGATACTTTCACCCATGGGGGAAGTACTCGCGGGGCCGCTTTGGAATCAGGAAGGATTGCTGACCGCTGAGCTGGATTTTGCAACCCTTGCCAAGAGTAAGCTGGATTTTGACTGCGTGGGTCACTATTCGCGTCCGGATGTGTTTCAGCTTACGGTGAACGGCCAGCCCGATACCCAGAAAGTGGATCGGTAAATGCATAGCGTAAAAGGCCCGGAGCAACGTTCCGGGCCTTTTGCTTTTATCCTTTTGAAGAATAGGTTCTGAAAATGTAATCCCACAGCGGAGACGAAACGCCGTAGTTCAGCGTATCATCTTTATAATGATGGATGGCGTGATTGATCCAAAGCCATTTGAATAAGTTGCGGGGCGGCTGATAGGCGTGTACGATGAAGTGTACAAACAGATAGCCCGCGTAGCCCACCAGAAAACCGGGAAAGAACGCGTAAGCCGCTTCCCCTAAAAGCAAAAAGGTAACGCCAAATAAAGAGGAGCCAATCAAAACGGCCAGAGCGGGCGGCATGGCTAATCGCGTTTGATCCTTCGGGTACTCATGGTGAATACCGTGGAAGGTATACTGCAACCGGGATTTGATGGCGTTGGTAGGATCCATGTGAAAAATGCCCCGGTGAGTGACGTATTCCACCAGCGTAAAGACGAGTATCCCCAGCCCAAACAAACCCAGTATCATGATCCGCTGTAATGCCGTATGCGTAAAGGCGTACCAGCCCAAACCAGCCGAACTAAGTAGGTAGATCGAAATAGGAACCGCAATATGCGTACGCGACAGGGCTTCCAAGACTGGATTCGTAAAAAGGGATTTGGTACCGGAGTGCTTAGGCCGGGGGTTTTCTGCGTTTATTTCCATAGAAAGACGAGTGGAGCGAATCGATCAGCAAAGGTAGAGCGGCTCTTTTCCCGGCTAATGGTACCCAATAGGGATATCCTGGTACAAGTTAGGCGAAATGCGGTTAACAAGCGGAGCGTCTATACGCCATCTCCTTACTAGGGATTCGGCGGTAAAGAAGCCAGTCATGAATCCGTACGCAAGCGAGTATGAAGTCATTTTGATTCGACGAAAAAAATTGTGTACGGACCAACTTCCAAATAGGAGTATGACCCTATACATTTATACGTAATACCTATAGTAACCTATTCTATACTGCTAATGATGATCCGACATTACCTCTGCCTACTTTTATTAATGCTACCTGCCCTGGGCTTTTCGCAGCAAAAGCCAGCCCTGAAACTTTGGTACAAAGAACCCTCCGGAACCGTCTGGGAAAACGCCTTGCCCCTGGGTAACGGCAGGCTGGGAGCCATGGTGTACGGAAACGTGGGTACCGAAACGATCCAGCTTAATGAACATACCGTCTGGAGCGGTAGCCCCAACCGCAATGATAATCCCAATGCGTTAGCGGCTCTGCCCGAGATACGGCAACTGATTTTTGATGGCAAACACAAGGAGGCGGAGCAGCGAGCCAATCAATCGATTTTGACGAAGAAATCCCATGGACAGATGTTTCAGCCCGTGGGTAATCTGAACCTTACCTTCGAGGGTCATACGGCCTTTACCAACTATTCCCGGGAACTGGATATTGAACAGGCCATCGCCCGAACCACCTACACGGTTGGGGATGTGACCTATACCCGGGAAGCATTGGCTTCCTTTCCCGATCAGGTGATCGTCATGCGGCTGACCGCCAGCAAGCCGGGGAAATTATCCTTTACCGCTTCTTTTTCTTCCCCGCACCTGAAAGCCGAACGCAACCGGACCTCCAATCGGGAGCTTACCCTGGCCGGAATCACCTCCGATCACGAAGGCGTGAAGGGCATGGTGAAATTTAAAAGCATCGCCCGTCTGAAAACCACGGGTGGAAGCCTTTCCGGTACGGATACTTCGCTGGTAGTTAGTGGAGCCAACGAGGCAATCGTGTACATCTCCATTGCTACGAATTTCAACAGTTACAAAGACCTGGGTGGGGACGCGGATGCCCGGGCCGCGGCGTACCTGAACAAGGCCTACACCAAAGCCTATCCGGCGATTCGAAAGCCGCATGTCGAAGCCTACCAGAAGTTTTTTAATCGGGTGAAATTTGATTTGGGTACTACGGATGCGGCTAGTCAGCCCACGGACGAACGGCTGAAGAACTTTCGCTTCACGAACGATCCGCAGCTCGTGACGCTCTACTATCAATACGGACGCTATTTGCTGATTTCGTCTTCCCAGCCCGGTGGCCAGCCCGCCAACCTGCAAGGGGTCTGGAATCACCGGATGCGACCGCCCTGGGACAGTAAGTACACCATTAACATCAATACCCAGATGAATTACTGGCCAGCCGAAAAAACCAACCTGTCCGAAATGCACGAACCCTTGTTCCGCCTGGTTCGGGAACTGGCCGAAACGGGTCAGGAGACGGCGAAGGTCATGTACGGAGCCGGGGGCTGGATGGCTCACCACAATACGGATCTCTGGCGAATTAACGGCCCCATCGACGGAGCCTTCTGGGGCATGTGGACGGCGGGCGGAGCCTGGCTGAGTCAGCACCTCTGGGAGCATTATCTGTACACGGGCGATCAGAAATTTCTGGCTTCTGCGTATCCCATTCTAAAGGGAGCGGCCCAGTTCTACGCCGATTTCTTGATCGAACACCCCAAGTACCACTGGCTCGTGGTGACGCCGAGTACGTCGCCCGAAAACGCTCCCCAGGCTCACGGCGGCTCATCGGTGGACGCGGGTACCACGATGGATAATCAGATTGTTTTCGACGTATTCAGCACGGCTATACGAGCGGCGGAGCTCCTCAATAAGGATGCGGATTTTGTAACGATGCTCAAGGAAAAACGGCGTAAGCTGCCGCCGATGCACGTGGGCAAACACGGACAATTGCAGGAATGGCTCGACGATGTGGACGATCCGGAGGATAAGCACCGCCACGTCTCGCATCTGTACGGCCTGTTCCCATCCAGCCAGATTTCAGCCTATCGCACGCCCGAGCTGTTCACTGCCGCCCGGACTTCGCTTCTACATCGCGGTGATGTATCCACGGGTTGGAGTATGGGCTGGAAAGTGAACTGGTGGGCTAAATTTCAGGATGGAAATCATGCGTATACACTGATCCAGAATCAGTTAACGCCGCTCGGTGTCAATAAAGGGGGTGGGGGTACCTATACCAATTTATTCGATGCCCACCCGCCGTTCCAGATCGACGGAAACTTTGGCTGTACGTCCGGCATTACCGAAATGCTACTCCAAAGTGCCGACGGGGCCATTCATTTACTACCGGCCTTGCCCGATGCGTGGCCCCAGGGTAGCATTGCAGGCCTACGGGCCCGGGGCGGGTTTGAAGTCCTGGCGATGGAGTGGGAAAAGGGCCAGATCAAGAAAGTAGTCATTCGCTCGACGCTGGGGGGGAACCTGCGGGTTCGCACGCCCAATGCCTTGCAGGGGACGGGCGGACTCACGTTACATCAGGCTACGGGCTCGAATGCCAATCCGTATTATTATACGGAAGATATTCCGGCGGCGGTCATTTCGGATCAGGCTCCACGTACTAGTCTTACCCTCAAGCCAACCCAACTGTACGACATTCCCACCCGAAAAGGGGAACAGATCACGCTGATCCGTCAGTAGGATAAGGGCGTTTCATCTGTTGGGGAAAGTGGTCTCGTGCGATTTTCCCCAACAGATGGATTCATGAAAACCAGCTATTCCCGCACGAGATAACAAGTAAAGATTTGAAGGAATGAGAGACGGATATACGTATACTGGATTAAAAAGATTAACTTTTGGACTTATTTGATAGCACCTTGTCAGGGTTGCTCCGTGAATCCAGCTTTTTCCAGTGGCTGAAGTCCGTTCTTACAACGGTGTATTACTATAGGCTTCACGGCTGGATCAGTGCTTCGATAGCTGCAAGTAGGCATGAAGATAGTCATACGTTTTTTCCTCCTGATCCTCCTAACGATCCTGAATGATGCGGGGTTATTCGCCCAGAAATTGCCTCTGGGCTTTAAAAGTTATTCCAATAAAGATGGACTCTCTTCCAGTACCATCTACAGTTTGTGCAAGGACCATTTCGGCTTTCTCTGGTTGGCTACTGAAGATGGATTGAATCGTTTTGACGGTACGAATTTCAAAATCTACCGACATGATGCTGAAAAAACAAAGGCTTAAAGGTTAATCATATTACGGTACTGTTTGAAAGTGCGAACGGGGATTTGTGGATTGGTACCAATGGAGGTTCGCTCAGCTATTACGATCGACTTTCCGACTCCATTATTCCGTTTGAAGCCGTAGGGGATAAGCGGAAGATACAGCCCGCCATTACGCATATCACGGCTGACGATAAAGGAAATCTCTGGGTGACCAGTTACGGAGCCTTGTATATCATTGATCCCGTTAGCAAAAAACTGATTCTTCAGAAGCCCTACCAGAAGCTGCTGAAAAACTTCGAAGGGCAGACCTCGCTTTATACCTTCCAGGATCAGAAGCACCAGATGTGGATCGGGACCGACAAGGGTTTGTGGCTATACGATAAAAACTATACCCTCCTCCGGCATTACCGGCACGAAGACCAGGACCCCCGAAGTCTTACGCACAACTACATTTCGGCGATCGTTCAGGATAGCCGCAATCAGATCTGGGTAGGTACCATTGGCGGCTTAAGTAAGCTGGAATCGGACGGGAATCATTTTAAAAATTTTACGTACGCCCCGGGCCAAAGCTCGATCAGCAGTAACACCATTTACGCCCTGGCCGCGGATGACAACGGCAAGCTGTGGGTAGGAACCGACGAAGGCCTGGACGTGCTGGATCTGAATACGGAGAACATCGTTAGCTACGGTCCCGACAGTCGCGATCCGCATAGTTTGAGTAGCCGATCCATCCGTTCCGTGCTGGTGGATGACAAGGGCATTTACTGGGTAGGAACGTATCAGGGCGGGCTGAATAAATACGATAAAAGCCAGAGCCATTTCAAACTCAAACAAAGCAACGCGTTTGATGCATTTGGCCTGCGGTCATCCACGGTGACCTCGTTTGCGGAGTACCGGGACCGCGTCTTTGTGGGAACCGATGGGGGAGGCTTGCACGAATACCTACCGCAGAAAGAGGTATTCAGACCGATTCAGTTACCCGACGATCGGAAGAACATCAGACACGATTTGAGTATTCTGGCTCTGGAAATGGGCCGTAACCAGCAATTATGGGTTGGTACGTACCTGAACGGATTGTTTTGTTACCAACCCGGTTCGCAGCACTATGCCCGGTTTAAAAAAGGGCCTGGCGAAAAAGATCTGAACTGTAATGACATCTTCTGCCTGAAAGAAGATCGGCAGGGGAATCTCTGGATTGGAACGAACGGTGGGGGAATCAATATTCTCAACGTGCAGACCAGCACCATTGAAAAACTGGTGAATCCGAGTGATCATACGGATGATAAAACCAAACCTTCCAACAACTACATCCGGGCCTTTGAAGAAGACAAGTCGGGCCGAATCTGGGCGGGTACCTTCGGTGGCGGCCTTTCGGTGTACGACCCCAAAACCAGAACCTTTACGTTCTACAACAAAAGAAACAGCGGTTTACCCAGCAATTACATCCTGTCCATCAAGGAAGACGCCAAAGGAACGATCTGGGTAGGAACCAACGGAAACGGGCTCGCGTATCTGAGTCCCCAAAGCAGGCAATTCCAGGTATTGTCGGAAAGTGACGGGCTGATTAACGGGGTAGTTCTGAAAATCATCGAAACCCCCACGGGCGAACTCTGGCTCAGTACGAACAAAGGTCTGAGCTGCTTCAATCCGGTTAACAAACGATTTAAAAACTACACCCATCACCACGGCTTGCAGGGTGGAGCTTTTGTGTTGGGTTCGGGTTTACAGCTTTCAACCGGGGAGTTGTATTTCGGTGGACAGGGAGGATTCAATCACTTCAAGCGATCGGATATCAAGATCAATAACCAGATTCCCGAG
Source organism: Siphonobacter sp. BAB-5385 (assembly GCF_002261125.1). NCBI lineage: Bacteria > Pseudomonadati > Bacteroidota > Cytophagia > Cytophagales > Cytophagaceae > Siphonobacter > Siphonobacter sp. BAB-5385. Next base: position 37,615 of record NZ_NMPS01000108.1, read on the forward strand.
GTGGTACTGACGGAACTGAAGATTGATAATCAGGCCGTGGTTCCGTCCCCGAAGGGGCCGATTAATCAGTCCTTACTGACTGCCAGCGAAATTCGGCTGGCCTACAAGCAGAACTTCTCCATCAATTTCGAAGCCCTCAATTTCACCGTTCCCGAGTACAATCAGTACAAATACAAACTGGAAGGCGTGGATAATCAGTGGATTGATGCGGGGAAAGAACACAGTGCCTATTATACGAGCCTAAGCCCCGGGGAATATACCTTTCAGGTGATTGCTTCCAATAACGATGGCCTCTGGAATAACCAGGGTACCTCCGTTCGAATCAGGGTAGCTCCGCCCTTCTGGCTAACGATTTACGCCTATGCTTTTTACGTACTGGTTGTTTTCGGCATTCTGTATTTAATCCGTCGCCGGAGCATCAACAATCTGAAACAAAAATTTGCCATCCAGCAGGAGCGACTACGGGCGAGTCAATTGCTGGAACAACAGCGTAAAGAGGCCGAATATTCGCGGGAATTTGATCGGATGAAAATCAAGTTTCTGACGAATCTCAGTCACGAATTCCGAACGCCGATTTCGCTGATTGTTGGTCCGGCCGAAAAACTACTCAAACAGAATTTTGACGAAAGTGCAGCCAATCAGCTAAACCTCATCAATCGGAATGCCCGGCGGTTGAGTAATCTGGTGAATCAGCTGCTCGATTTCAGAAAACTGGAAGAACAAGAGCTGAAACTTCACCTGAAGCAAGGCCCGATCGTAGCCTTTCTAAAAGACGTCGTGTATGCGTTCAATGATCTGGCGATAAGAAAGAATATCATCCTGTCATTTTCGAGTGAAATGGAGGAAGAAACGCTCTATTTCGACGAAAATAAAGTCGAGCGAATCCTGTTTAATCTGTTATCTAATGCGTTCAAGTTTACGCCGGAGAAAGGTTCGATTCGGGTAAACCTGGAAGCATGCCCGGAGGAATCCACCGCCGAGGTCGCCTGCATCTGCGTGTCCATCAAAGACTCAGGCATTGGCATTCCGCTCGAAGCTCAGGATCGGATTTTTGAAAGCTTTTTCCAGCATGATACGGGGCCGGCCATCCTGAATCAGGGTACGGGCATTGGTTTGTCGATTGTGAAAGAGTTTGTCAAAATGCACGACGGCCAAATCAACGTAGAAAGTGCCGTGGGCTTGGGTAGCAAATTTACCTTTCGGTTACGGCTGAAACGGGAAGAGAGCCCGGAGGTTGCCGAGGTAACCAAAACGATAGTGCCTGTAACGCACCCGCTGGCAGATTTACCAGCCGTGGACGTGTCCACCAAAAATGCAGATCAACCCTTGGTACTGATTGTTGAAGACGACGAAGATTTTCGTTTTTACATCAAGGAAAATCTGAAGACTTTTTACCGGCTTTACGAGGCTACCAATGGGAAAGAAGCCTGGCAACGGATTTTGTTTCATCATCCCGATATAATCGTCTGTGACATTAATATGCCCGAGATGAATGGTCTGGAACTAACGCGAAAGCTGCGAGCCGATAAGCGTACGAAGCACATTCCGATCATTTTGTTAACCGCGGCCGTCGAAGAGAATGGTCCGCTGTCGGGTCTGGAATCCGGGGCCACGGACTACATTACGAAACCCTTTGACTTTGCGGTATTACAGGCAAAGATGAATAGCCTGATCGCCCTCAACCGGGTCTTCAAGGATACGTACACCAAGCAGGTCGTCATGACTTCGCCCAATCCGGAAATTGTTCCGGAACGGGAGCGATTCCTGGAGAAAGTACTGGCTTACGTACACGACAATCTGGCCAATCCCCAGCTATCGGTGGAAACCCTAAGCAGTCACTTATCCATGAGCCGGGCTTCGCTGTACAACCGATTGCTTGAGTTTACGGGCATGACACCGGTTGAATACATCCGATCCATCAAGCTGGAACGGGCCGCTTTGCTCTTGCACAAAAGCGATATGAACATTGCCGAGGTCGCGTACGAAATCGGTTTCGCCAACCCGAACTACTTTACCAAGGTGTTCAAAGCTCAGTTTAACATGACTCCTTCGGAGTATATACAGAAAGCGAGAATGAAAGCCGAAAATCCAGTATAAAGCAGAGCCTGCATTTCACCTGTAGTACTGCTTGAGTAATGACCTAAATCCATATAAAACACTTAGACAAGGATCCAAAGCGAAACAGTGAAACGAAAAGGCTCCGGAAGCGTATTTGCCTCTGGAGCCTTTTCATTTTTTGCCCGTGGTACAGCGGTCAGGATAAGAGCTAGGCTCCCTTCTTTTCCCGCTTGCCTACACAACAGACAAGGGATTCAGAACTGCTTAATAACCCGGATTTTGCTTGCCATTCACCAGCGGATTATTGTCCAGTTCTGCCACCGGAATGGGCAGTAATTCATCCCGACCCGCCCGGAAATAGGAGAATGGTTCCTGCGTGAAATAACCCTTGGGTCGCCAGCGGAGAATATCGATGCTACGCATACATTCCACGGAAAGTTCAACCATTTTCTCGTGCATGACGGCTTTGATCACCTGAGCTTTAGTGCTGGTGGGATATTGGCTCGTCGGATACGCGGGCATCGCTACACTTTTGCGGGCTCTAACCTGATTGAGGTAGCCAACGGCCGCCGTAAGATTCCCCAGCTCGGCTTCGCATTCGGCCAGGTTGATCAGTACTTCGGCATAGCGGATAATCCGCTGATTATTACCGCCGGGGTGGTAACTAGCCCGGGATTTGCCTTCCTTGTACAGAATCATAAACTTCCGGATGCTGACTTTCTTGCGAACACCATTGACTACCGATGAATTACCGTTCTGATCCGCATCCGTCAGTACATCCGCATCATTGTTGTAACGATCACCGGTTTGGTAGAAACTGAAATTGAATCGGGGATCGGTTTTGGCGGCTCCGGTGGCCGTGTTTTCGAATTCATTCAGCAGCTTGTCCGAGGGAATCAGGTTTCGCCACGCTACCGGATTGTACTCCTGGTTACGAATGGTCGATTGAGCGGAGTTGGGGGTATCGTTGCCGCCCCAGTTAAAATCATTATCCCCCTTATCGACGTAGGCAACTTCGAAAATGGACTCGGCATTAAATTCCGTCTCCTCTTCAAAATTGTCCAGGTAGCGATCCGTTAACGTATACGCACCGGAGGTAGTGACTTTAAGCAAGGCTTCCTTGGCTCCGGCATAATCATTTCGCTGCATCAGCACCCGGCCCAGCAACGCATGGGCAGCACCATTGGTGGCTCGTCCTTTATCCGTAGCCGCTTTACCGGGTAAGGCACCGGCCGCCTGACGCAAATCTTCGATGATTAAGGTATAGATCGCATTGACCTCTGCTCGGGGCTGGTAGTCGGATGGCGACTTAACGGGTGCTGTGTACAGCGGTACGCCTCCCCAAAAAGTAACCAGTTCAAAATAAGCCCAGGCTCGCAGGAATTTGGCTTCGGCCACCGCCCGGTCGCGTACGGCGGCATTATCCGTCACATTAGGCCCGTTTTCGATAACCGTATTGGCCCGGTGAATGACGGTATACAAGCCATTCCAGACCGAGTTCATGACGCTGTTGGTGGGATCTGTATTGCCACTTAGAATCTGAAAGCGGGGTACTTCCAGCTGACTTCCACCAGCGGCTACCTCATCGCTTCGCAGGTCATGGAGGAAAAACCACTCCCGGGCCACCAGCGAAATGTTACGCACCGTGGCATAAATGGAATTGGTACCCGCCAGAAGTTCATCACTGTTTTTAAAATAATCAGTAGTGGATACCACGTTTTCGTTAATGGTATTCAACGTATTATCATTACAGGAGTACATAATGGGCAGCATAACCATTATACACGCCGTCCGAATGCTTCGCTTAGATAGTTTCATACAAGTATGCATTAAAAAGTGGCCTGGATTCCTGCTTGAAATGATCGGGGCGTGGGGTACTGACCGTAATCCACACCATTCGTCAGTGTTCCGTTCTTCGAACCGATTTCCGGGTCCAGACCAGAGTACTTGGTAATAGTAAACAGGTTTTGAGCAGAGAGGTAAAGACGCAATCGGCTGAGGCCCAGAGCACCGGTACGTTTCGTCCAGGATTCAGGGGCATTGTAGCCAATCATGACATTTTTAAACCGTAAATACGAGCCGTCTTCAATCCAGCGGGTGGAGGGACGTACGTTCTGGTTCGGGTCTCCGTTCACGGCTCTTGGCATGTCCGTAGTAGTGTTCGAAGGTGTCCAGGCGTTTAGAACGGCCACATCGGCATTGAACAGGCGAGGCATCCCTTCGCGAATAATCCGGGCGGCGTTAAAGATTTTATTGCCCTGTACGCCCTGAAAGAAGACCGTGAAATCAAAGTTTTTGTAGTTAGCCGCGTAGTTGAGCGAGTAACTGAATTTCGGCAGGAAACTGCCAATGAACGTACGGTCATCATCATTAATAACGCCGTTGCCATCCAGATCTTTAAACTTCAAATCCCCGGGAGCGGCTCCACTTTGCGTGGCGTGGGACGTTACTTCCGCTTCGTTCTGGAAAATACCTTCTACGATGTAACCGTAGAACGACTGCACGGGCTGACCGGCTACGGTATTCGTCAAAGGACCACCGCCGCCAAAATCAGCATCACCCCCGGCTGTAATGGAGGCATTCTCGTTATTCAGCCGTACCACCTGATTTCGGATGACGCTTACTAAACCCGTCACATTCCAGGTGAAATCGCCCCGCGTTTTACGGTAACCCACCTGAAATTCAACTCCGTTATTTTCCATCGCCGCTACGTTCGCCAGAGTTCCGGCTCCGCCAAAACCAAAGCTGGTCGGCGTAGGAACGGTCAGAATCAGGTTATCCGTTTGACGCCGGAAGTACTCCGCCACAACGGTTAAGCGATTTTCCAGAAAACCCATGTCCAGACCCACGTTGGTTTGTTTGGTTTTTTCCCAGGCTAGATCCGGATTGCTCAGACCGTTATAGAACGAACCGTTGCCGTTGATAACCGTACCGTTGAACGGATAAGTGGCCTGATTCCGCTGGATGGGTTGCAGATACGGATAGTTACCCAGCAGCACGCCATTGATGCCGGTGATTCCGTAACCGCCCCGGAGTTTCAGTTCCGAGATACCACGTACCTCTTTCATGAAGTTTTCCCGGTCGATTCGCCAGCCAGCAGAGAAGGCCGGAAAGTTTTCGAACTTCTTACCCGGAGCAAATACGGACAGACCATCCCGACGAAGTGAAGCCGCCAGTATGTAACGCTCGTTGTAGTCATACGTCACCCGACCCACCATGGAGCGGATGTAGTTGGTTTCATAAATGCTGTTGGCGGTCACGTTGTTGGCTCCGTTGAGCGTACGGACCACGTTCGTGCTCTGGGTACCGCTGGCGGTTTCATTCCGCACATTCTGACTCTGGGTTTCGTAGACAACCGTGGCCCCGAGGTTATGGCCTTCGAACGACTTCTCGAAGGTTAACTGCTGGGTGAATAGTTGCGTATTCGTCAACAGCCGCTGATTCTGGATACTTGCCGTTGCCGCAATGGAAGTACCGCCATCGTTGTGGATGGGTGTATAGTTCGTGATGTAGGCATTTGAATAATCCAGACCGTACGTAGACGTGAATCGGAGCCAGGGGGCGATGTTCACTTTTACGTACGCTGTGCCCAGAATGCGGGTCGTATTGTTGATGTTTTCAACGAGGAAAGCCCGCTCCACGGGATTGACCGGATCGGAGGCGTCGAAGCTATTCTGCGGCCCCATGAATCCACCCAGGTTGTTGGGGTTATACACGGGCAGATAGGGCTGCATCCGGATGAGGTTTACAATGGGCGTACGGTTTCCCTGCGAAACGTCGAAACGCTGTTTGGATTGACTGATGTACAGATTTTCGCCGAACGTAAATATCTTGCTTAAGGTATGTTCCGAATTCAAACGATAGTTAAAACGCTTGAAATTAAGGCCCTGAGCAATACCCTGCTGATCGAAGTAACCCGCTCCTGTATAAAAACGCGAAGCCCCATTGCCGCCACTCAGGGAGACGTTGTACTGCTGAAGCGGCTGGTTTCTTCGGAAATACTCCCGTTGCCAGTTGGTATTGGTCTGGGCAAAGGTCTGCGTAGCACCTTCGTAAATCGGAAGATTGAAATTAGCCGATTCCAGACGAGGCGGCAATGAACTGCCCGCACCATTCAGGGCTCTTTCGTACTGCGTGTATTGCTGCGTGTTGAGCAGATTGAATTCCCGGGTGGGACTCTGAACCCCGAAATAAGCATCAAAGGAAACCCGCAAACGATCCTGTAAAGAACCTTTTTTTGTCGTGATCAGAATGACCCCATTGGTAGCTCTGGAACCGTAAATGGCGGCGGAGCTGGCGTCTTTCAGCACTTCAGCCGACTGAATGTCGCGGGGGTCGATGTTGGAAATCGCCGTGGGAAACCCATCGACCACGTACAGTGGATCGGAAGCAAAGCTGATGGAGCTAATCCCCCGAATGGTAACGATAGGAGCACTCCCCGGCGATCCGTTGTTAGTCACGTTTAAGCCCGCGACCCGTCCCTGCAAGGCCTGATCGATTCCCGCCACCGGTAACTCATTCAGGGCTTTGGAGGTAACCGATGAAACGGCTCCGGTGATGGCTCCCCGGCGTTGCGTACCATAACCCACCACAACGACCTCGCTCAGGACTCGCTGGTCATTTTTCAAAACGATCTCAACCGTCGATCGCGTACCCACAACGATTTCCTGACTGGCATACCCCACATGCGTGACGACCAGCGTCACGTTATCATTGGGGATCATTAACCGAAACTGGCCCTGTTCGTCAGTGACCGTACCCTGCGTCGTGCCTTTAATGGACAGACTCACGCCCGGCACGGCCTGGCCCTGCTCATCTTTAATACTCCCGGTTATGACCCGATCAACCCGGGCGTTCGTCTTCCATGTACTGGGGGTAGGAGCGAAAGCGTGCCTGGCATAATTGGGTGCTGCACTGGTCGAATGCATGTGTAATAGCAGACAAACGACGGGCGGAATCATCATCCATCGGATCGGATGTTCTCGGAATGTTACAGGTTTATCCATAGCATTTAATGAAACTTTTGTGAAGTAATGGTATAGGATTAGGAGTGCAGTCAGGTACCTGCAAGGTGGGGTAGATACGCTAAAAATTTCGGGTTTATCGCCGTTTTGAAAAGCCTTACGCTCGTTTAGGGGAGCTGAAATTCTTTAACAAAACTAGAGTGCAGAAGAAGCCAAAAGGTAGCAGAAATGTAAAAAAATATAGAAATAATGTAAAAAAACACCCTTTGGGAGGGGCTGATATTTAATTAATTAAACATTTTTTCTCCTTTTTTGAAGATTTTTATCCTACCGCTTTTTCTACTTAAGGCTACATTTGAAGCCGGTGCTTTTTCCGCTGACCGCTACAAATGAATGCTGGAGAGTTACGGAATAGTACCAGTACAAAGGAACCTTAACACATCATTGGATCGATCTTACAGAAACATGAGAAAACCTATCCTGTCCATTCTTTTTTTCTGCCTTTGGGGCCTGAATTCTGGAATAGCTCAGAAAACTACTTTAGTCAATCCCATTCTATCGGGCTTCTATCCGGATCCGAGTATTGTGCAGGTGGATAAAGATTATTACCTCATTAATTCTACGTTTTCCTACTTTCCCGGCATTCCCGTTTTTCATAGTAAAGACTTAAAAAACTGGAAGCAGATTGGCAATGTCATTGACCGCCCCTCCCAAATGGATTTCATGGGCGAGCGGTTAACACGCGGCCTGTTTGCTCCAGCCATCAGCTATCACAAGGGCACGTATTACGTGACCTGTACGGACATTGATCACGACGGTAACTTTGTCGTAACGGCTAAAAATCCGGCAGGACCCTGGAGTAATCCGGTCCGGATTCCGCAGGTTCGGGGCATCGACCCTTCGCTGTATTTCGATGACAACGACAAGGCCTATATTCTCTACAACAGCGACGCTCCCGACAACAAACCCCAGTATTCCGGCCACCGTACCATTCGGATGTACGAATTTGATTACCAGAATCTGAAAGTAGTAGGTGAGGAAAAGCAACTGGTCAACGGCGGGGTAGACATCAGCAAAAAGCCCGTATGGATTGAAGGGCCGCATATTCTGAAGCGAAACAACTGGTATTACCTGTATGCGGCCGAAGGTGGCACGTCGGTGAACCACTCCGAAGTAGTGTTCCGGAGTAAATCCGTCTGGGGGCCTTACATACCCTACGAGCACAATCCCATCCTGACGCAGAAAGGCTTACCCGAAGACCGGAAAAACCCCGTTACTTCCGCTGGCCACGCTCAGTTTGTGGAAGGTCCCGATGGAAAGACGTATTCCATCTTTTTAGCCGTTCGGCCTTACGAGGGTGATTTCTACAATACTGGTCGTGAAACTTTCATTGCCCCCGTAGAATGGAAGGAAGACTGGCCAATCATCAACCCCGATCATAAGGAAATTCAGTATTCCTATCCGGTCAACTACGCCGAAAGCAAGCCGAAAGATCTGCTGCCTCAGTCAGGTAACTTTGGGTATACGATGACCTTTGAAAAATCGCTGGACCCTTCGTTACTATTCATGCGAACGGTAGATCCCGGCTCGTATACGCTTTCCAAAAAGCAGGGCCTGACGCTGAAGCTGAAACCCGAAACCTGCATGGAAATGGGTAATCCGTCTTTCGTAGGAAAACGCCAGCAACACCTGTTTAGCACGGCTGAAACCGAACTGAGTTTTAGTCCAAAAGCAGAATACGAAAAAGCAGGACTGGTAATCCTTCAGGATGAGCATCATTTCTATTTCCTGAGTAAAGGCCAGAAAGACGGAAAACCCGTCATTCAGCTTTTCAAGAGTGTACCCCGCGAAAAATCGATGGAGCTAGTGACGGAAGCCCCGCTGAATACCACGGCTGACAAGGTAAACCTCCGTATTGCTTCGCAGGGCGATTCCTACAGCTTCTCGTATACAACGGACGGTAAAAATTGGCAAGTGCTGAAAGATAAGATGGACGGAAAGTTCCTGAGTACCAAGGTAGCGGGAGGTTTCATTGGCTGCGTGTACGGCATGTACGCTACGTCTTCCGGTGAAAGTAGTTCCAATACCGCTTCGTTCCGTTATTTGAAGTACGAAGGAAAGGATCCGATGTATAAATAAAGTGAGTTGGAAAATGCAGGAATAGGTAGGTCGCCTGGGCGATGCAACCTATTCCTGAGCCCATTTAGGGCTTTCTGTAGGTCCTTTCATTACCTAACCTCTACCCGATACACATGCTAAGAAGCTTTATACTACTGTTTTTGCTTTGCTCAGGTCAGCTTTTGTTCGCCCAGGCCCATAATCCGGTCATCTTCGCCGATGTACCGGATCTTTCCATGATTCGGGTAGGGGATACGTATTACATGAGCAGTACCACCATGCACATGAGTCCGGGCCTACCCCTGATGAAGTCCAAGGATTTAATCAACTGGCAACTGGTGAGCTACGCGTATGATCGATTGGGGGAAATGGATGAACTCAATCTGACGAACGGCAAGAGTACGTACGGCCGGGGTTCCTGGGCCAGTAGCCTGCGGTACCACAAGGGTACGTACTACGTCACGACGTTCGCTCAGACGACGGGTAAAACCTATATTTATTCCACCCAGAATATTGAAAAAGGTCCCTGGAAAGAGATCTCGTTCAAACCGTCGTACCACGATCACAGTCTGTTTTTCGACGATGACGGTCGGGTATACATGATTTACGGCGGCGGCAAAATCAAGCTGATCGAACTTTCGGCGGACCTTTCCGGGGTAAAGCCCGGTACTACCGAACAGGTGATCATTGAAAATGCCAGTGCACCCTCCGGTACGGGCGGAGGACTGCCCGCCGAAGGTTCGCAGTTATTCAAGGTAAATGGGAAATACTACCTCTTCAACATCACCTGGCCCAAGGGAAGCATGCGTACGGTAGTGATTCACCGGGCGGATAAAATTACGGGCCCCTGGGAAGGCAAAGTCGGCTTGCAGGATTTGGGCGTGGCACAGGGTGGTTTGATCGATACGCCCGACGGAAAATGGTACGCTTATCTGTTCCGGGATTTTGGCGGCGTGGGTCGGATTCCGTACCTGGTGCCGGTACAATGGGAAAATGGCTGGCCCGTGTTGGGAGAGAACGGCAAAGTGCCCGAAAAGCTGGCTTTGCCCGCGAGCAAAGGACTGATTCCGGGTATCGTTGCCTCCGACGAATTCAATCGTAAAAAGGGTGAACCGACCTTGCCACTGGTCTGGCAGTGGAATCATAATCCCGAACCGAAGCTCTGGTCACTCAGCGAACGCAAAGGGTTTTTACGACTGAAAACCGGACGAATCGACACGTCCTTTACGCAGGCCCGCAATACCCTCACCCAACGGACCATCGGACCGGAATCAGCTAGTACGACGGCCCTGGATGTTTCTCAAATGAAGGAGGGTGATTTTGCTGGTTTAGGCCTGTTGCAAAAGGAGTATGGTCTGGTAGGGGTCAAAATTATCCAGGGAAAACCTTCCGTAGTGATGGTTAAAATGAAGGAAGGAAAACCGACAGAGCTTCAAACTATTCCGCTACCTCAGAAGATGGTATACCTGAAGGCTGAATGTAATTTCCGGGATCGGAAGGACACGGCAAACTTCTTCTACAGCCTCGACAACAAAACCTGGACGCGTATCGGAGAGTCGCTTAAAATGCCGTATACCATTCCGCATTTTATGGGTTACCGGTTTGGCCTGTTCAATTACGCCACGCAACAGACGGGTGGCTACGCTGATTTCGATTACTTCCACATCAGTGATACGCTCACTCAACCGTAGAAGCGACCCTTCATGATTGAAATAGCAGACCCTGCTCCAAAGCCTTTTATTTCAAGCAACATAGAAAGGCGTAAGCCAAAAAATAAAGTGGGTTGGATAGGCTTTATCGCTGGGTTTGAGTGAAATAGAGAGAAGTTTCTCCTACCATTAAATCGTGCCTTTAAAAACGCTGGAGGGTATGTCTTCCTTTGCCGGTTCAACCTTCAACCCTTTCAATTGCCCCTAAATCTATGAAAATGATCCGTATCCTTGGGTTGTTGCTCTTCGCCTGGCTTGGTCGTGAACACGCGTTTGCCCAAGACCCTAACTTTCATATTTACCTCTGCCTGGGGCAGTCGAACATGGAAGGCCCCGCGGCGATCGAGGCTCAGGATAGCACAGTCAGTAGTCGGTTTCAGGTACTGGCCGCGGTGGATTGCCCGCAGCTGGGACGAAGCCAGGGCCAATGGTACCCGGCTAAACCACCCCTGTTTCGGTGTAATACCCGCCTGTCACCGGCCGACTATTTTGGCCGTACGCTGATCGCCCATTTACCTGACTCGATACGGGTGGGTGTCGTACCGGTAGCGGTGGGTGGTAGTAAAATCGAGATTTTTGATAAAGTCCAGTATCGGGCGTATCTGGATTCTTCGGCCGCTGAAAGACCCTGGATGATCAATATGGCGAATGCGTACGGCGGCAACCCCTACGAACGACTGCTGACCATGGCCCGACTAGCCCAGAAACAGGGTGTAATCAAAGGCATTTTGCTCCATCAGGGAGAGTCCAATACGGGTGATGAAGCCTGGCCGGGTAAAGTTCAGAAAGTATACGCTGACTTATTAAAAGATCTGGGTCTGGCCCCGGATTCAGTACCCTTACTCGCGGGCGAAGTAGTCAGCCAGGATCAGGGTGGAAAATGTGCCAGCATGAATGCCATCATCGCGACGCTACCCCAAACGATTCCGAAGACCTACGTCATTTCCTCGGCGGGCCTCCCGGCGGTTCCGGATAAACTCCACTTTACTTCCCAAAGCATCCGAGAATTGGGTAAGCGTTACGCCGTGCGGATGCTGTCGTTGCAGGGGTATGAGGTGAAGGAATAAGGATGGGTTAGTTACGTCGCCTATTTCGAAATTGCTAATAACACCCATCAAAGAATCACTATTTCGTCCTGCAAACACGGCTGGTGATTTAGTCCGTATGCATTCCATGCCGGGCATCG
>NZ_NMPS01000109.1:0-14542 GCF_002261125.1 Siphonobacter sp. BAB-5385
CTGTCGTTAGGCGTGGAGAGGCTCATGGGCTACCGAACAGCCGTGCTTGCAGGACGAAACCCCGACTGAATGTTGCAACTAACGTCGATAAATTATAATTAACCTCAACCCATGAAATCCATTCTACGGAAGTTTCTGGAAATGGTCGATGTCTTCGGCTTTTTTGAGCGTGATCCTTTCGGAAATCTCGTATTTACCAAACGCATCCTCATCGGCACGCTGGGTTCGCTGACCTGGGCCCGATACATGTGGACGAACAAAACGGTCATCAAAGGCACCGAACACCTGGAAAAACTCCCGGAAAATGGTGTACTGTTTCTGTCCAACCATCAGACCTACTTTGCCGATGTGATCTGCTTCTACCACATCTTCTGTAGTGTCAAATGGGGATTCCGAAACTGGATTGGACTGCCCATCTACCTACTAGCTCCCCGGGCCCGGATGTATTACGTAGCTGCCTCCGAGACCATGAAGGACAGCGGTCTGGTTCCCCGCATTTTTGCTCAGGCCGGAGGTATTACCATCAACCGCTCCTGGCGGGCCAAAGGGCATGACGTGAAGCGGGAAGTAGACAAATCCGCCGGTGATAAAATTGGTAAAGGCCTTTCGGATGGCTGGGTGGTGAGTTTCCCGCAGGGCACCACCAGCCCGTACGCCCCCGTACGAAAAGGTACCGGGCATTTGATCAAGGAGCACCATCCGATTGTGGTACCCGTCGTCATCAATGGCTTTCGTCGGGCTTTCGATAAGAAAGGTCTCTTACTGAAAAAACGGGGCACTACCCTTTCGGTCACCTTCAAAGAGCCCATGCGGTTTGATCCCTCCCTTTCCGTGGAGGAAATTATTACGCACGTCGAAGCGTTTCTGGAACAGGACTACCCGGAAGGCAAACAATGGTACGTGAAAAAACAGGCGGAAAAGACGGCGTCTTCCGGCACCTAGTTTTCTGCTTTTTTTCATTCGATCCGGCCTTTGACGCCTACTTTTGACACCACGTTTCTTCACTTCGCACTATGCCCGCTATTCAATACGAATACAAACCTGAAAACCACTTCCGCTCGGATCCGAACAAGTATAAACTGGAAGATCTGAAGTCGGAAGAGATGATCCTGAACATGGGGCCGCAGCACCCTTCGACGCACGGGGTGCTCCGGCTGGAGATCATCAGCGACGGCGAGTTGATTGTGGATGTAGTCCCGCATTTGGGTTACCTGCACCGCTGTTTTGAAAAACACGCCGAAAACCTGCCCTTCAACCAGACCATTCCTTTCGTCGATCGGATGGACTACCTGGCGGCCATGAATTCGGAACACGTCTACGTAATGGGCGTGGAAAAGATGCTGGGTATCGACAAGGAAATTCCGAAACGCGTGGAATACATCCGGGTACTGGTGGCCGAACTGAACCGACTGGCTTCGCACTTTGTCGCCATTGGTTCGTACGCCCTGGATATTGGTGCCTATACCCCGTTCCTGTGGCTCATGCGGGACCGGGAACACATTCAGCGGATGCTGGAATGGATTTGCGGAGCCCGTATGCTCTACAATTACATCTGGATTGGTGGTTTGTTCTACGATCTGCCCGTGGGTTTTGAGGAGCGTTGCCGCGATCTGGTCAAGTACCTCAGACCCAAGCTGGTAGAACTACAGCAACTGGTCATTGAGAACGAAATCTTCGTGCGTCGAACGGCGAATGTGGGTGTACTCCCCCTGGCCACGGCGATCGATTACGGCTGCACGGGTCCGGTACTACGCGGCTCGGGTCTACGCTGGGATTTGCGGAAAGTGGATGCGTATTCTGTCTACCCTGAACTTGATTTTGACATTCCCATCGGAGAAGGCAAAATGGGTACGGTAGGCGACTGCTGGGATCGTAACAACGTACGGGTGCTGGAATGCTGGGAATCGCTCAAAATTGTGGAGCAGTGCCTGGCTCAGTTGACCAGTACGCACAAACGTACCTCAGATTTTGATCCGCAGGCCTTTGTACCGAAGAAAATCCGTCCGAAAGCCATGGACTGCTACGTAAGGGGCGAAGGCTCGAAAGGCGAACTGGGTTTCTACATCCGTACCGACGGGAAATCTGACGTACCCGTTCGGATGAAATCGCGGGGACCTTCGTTTCATAACCTTTCCGTCATTTCCGAAATCAGTCGCGGAGCTTTACTGGCCGATCTGGTTGCCGTCATTGGTTCCCTGGATCTGGTTATGGGCGAAGTGGATCGGTAGACGCATTAAACACTTCTTCTGCAAAATCTATACTTAAAAATTTATGTTTCAATTAGACCCCGAACGGCCGTATCAGAAAAAACGGAATCGCATTCATTGATTCGTTTTCAGGATTGCGACCCCTTGCAGCACCTGAATAATGCCAAGTATCTGGATTATTATTTCAACGCTCGCGAAGATCATGTCTTCTCCATGTACGGTTTTACGATGGATTATACCTTCAAGAAACACAACGCAAGCTGGGTCGTGTATAATCACCAGATTGGCTACATTCGGCCGGCCCGGGTTAGTGAATGGGTGACTATTATTACCAGCATCATTTATTTCGATGAAAGTACGATGGTGACGGAATACGTCATGACGAATGAAAATAAAACGGAGTTAAAAAACGTCATGTGGTCAACGGCCAAATACATCTCGGTTGCTACGGGAAAAGTTATTCCGCATCAGGAAGATATTCATCGCTTCTTACAAACCGTAGCCGTTGAAGGTGTAGATTATGTAAATATTACGTTTAACGAACGAATCAAACAGATTAAAACAGCACTAGCGGAAGGACGATATTAAACGATGAAACGTTAGATTGAAACGATTTAATATTCGAATCTACTTTCATCATTTTCTAGTAAGCAACGCGTACAAAAAGGGATTCCAGAAGGTCCTTTTTTTGTACGCGTTGCTTTTTTAATGGTTTTTAACAAACCTTTATTCTGCTTTTTAATAGCTTTGTTTTTCTTCATTGATTTATACTGGCAACAACAAAGTATAAGTACTTAAAAACGCCTTTAACCGCATGAAATTAATTGTACTAATCAGCCTGTTTTTATGGGGCATTTGTTTTTCCAGTCAAGCTCAAACGCCTGTCGTAAATTCCTTTCCTAAAAACAGTATTCGTCTGGGTGTAGATCATCTGAGTCTGGATGCTCCGGACGGTACGGCTCGCCGCGTGATGGTGCGGTACAATCGGCATTTCACCCAACGCTGGACATTGGAAGGCGGTATGGGCTATCTATCGACTCCTCATACCCTACACGCATCCGATCTGGTTCTGGAAGGAAAGCGACGGGAGCGAGTAATGGTGGAGGCGAGTATCTTTTTTGATGTACTCAAACACCCAAACCATGCCTTCCGGCTGGGTGGAGGCCCCGCCTTCTGGTACCGCGATGAAGAACTTCTGGGACGTGCTCAGTATCGGGTGCTGGACACTGGCCACATTCTTTATTACCTGGCTGAGGTCAATCACGTCAAAGGTCACTCGCTGGGTTATCAATTAGCCGCCGACTATGAATACCGCATTCCCAAAGTCAACGTAAGTCTGGGAGCCCGCTTTACGTTTGCCAACTTAGATACCGCCATCAGCTCCATGCTGGGGCTAACCGCAGGGTACCATTTCTAGCCCAAAACCGTTCGAATATTACCGTTATTTTAAGCCTGCTGACCTTGTATTAAATAATCATTACGCTTCGGTTTCAGCCCTGTATCGCCCGGACCCGGCTTCTATTTTTGTTCCTCTCACTACACTCTACACAAGCATGTTACGGAACAAGAATTGGATCGCCTTATGCGTACTGGCAGTGGCTTTCCAGGCCTGCGTAAAAGATCACAATCCCCAACCTGATCCTACTGAAAACCCGGCGGCTTTCCGCGAGGTGTCTTCCACTAAAATTGGTGGTGAAGCGGCGGCTGAAATCTCCGCTTACGATCCGGCAACCAAACGGCTCTTTACCGTTAACAACGAAGCCAAAGCTCTGGTGGATGTACTGGACCTTTCGGCCTTACCCACAGTTACGAAGATTCAGTCCATTGACATCTCGGCCCTGGGCGGTGTAGCCAATAGCGTGTCGGTCTCGGACGGCAAACTGGCGATTGCTCTGGAAGCCACCAACAAGCAGGCTAACGGTAGCGTCATCGTGATGGATACCAAAACTCTGACGCAGCTGAAGCAGATTACCGTGGGTGCACTGCCCGATATGGTGACTTTCAGCCCCGACGGCAAATACATCGTAACGGCCAATGAAGGCGAACCCAATGCCAGCTATACGAACGATCCGGCAGGCTCAATTTCCATCATTGATGTCACCAACAATTACAGCATTCGTACGCTTACCTTCGATTCATTTGCTCCGCTACAGGCTCAGCTGCAAAACGGTGGTTTCCGGATTTTTGGGCCAAATGCCAGCTTTGCTCAGGATATTGAACCGGAGTACGTAGCCATTTCGCAGGATTCTAAAAAGGCCTGGGTAACGCTCCAGGAAAACAATGGTATTGCGGAAGTAGATCTGTTGGGTGGTGCGATTATAAAACTGCATCCGCTGGGCACGGTGGATGTAAGCTTACCCGAAAATGCCATTGATCCTTCCAACGAAGATGGTAAAATTGCCTTTGCCACCTGGCCGATTAAGTCGCTGTATCTGCCCGACGCCATTTCCTACTTTAACGTCAATAACGCCGGTTATCTGATCACGGCTAATGAGGGCGATGCTCGTGAATACGACGCCTTTGTAGAACAGGCCCGCATCAGCACCTTAAAGTTAGACCCCATGAAATTTCCGAATGCGGCAACCTTACAAAAGAAGGAGCAGCTGGGTCGCCTGTATGTTACCAAGACCCTCGGTGATACGGATAAGGACGGTGATTACGATGAACTGTATGCCTTTGGTGGCCGTGGATTCAGTATTCGGGAGGCCGCTACGGGTCAACTGATTTACAATTCCGGGAAGAGTATGGAGGAAGAAGTAGTCAAAGCGGGTGCCTACGACGATAGCCGTTCGGATGATAAAGGGGTCGAACCCGAAGGCGTTACCGTGGGTATGGTGAATGGCAAACCGATTGCTTTCATCGCTCTGGAACGGGCCGATGCCGTGGCTATTTACGACGTGAGTAATCCCAAAGCTCCTCAGTTTCTGCAATTGTTACGTACGGGCGACGCTCCCGAAGGAATTCTGTTCGTAGCTCCCGACAAAAGCCCAAATGGTCGTAGTATGTTGATTGTTAGCAGTGAAGGCGATGGTACGGTAAAAGTTTATCAGCCGGACCGTTTGTAGATAGCATTTCGCTCACCCCGATCATTCCATGACGGTTACCAATCGGGGTGAGCGGCGTTACTTTTCGAGTTTTTTTACGTGCACTACCGCCGCCCCGAAAATGCCGAGCCCGTTCTTTATATTCGTATAAATCGGGACGGGCTCGGCGAAGGGGTTGTCCCCTACCTCCCGCTGTAATTTCACGGATTCCATAAACTGATAGTAATTGGGATCGACATGATACACAAAGGTATATACCGGGGCCTCACTGATGATTTGCGGATCATTCACCTTCCTGGCCTGCCCCAGTAAAAAATCGAGTTGCGGCGTTGAAATTGATTTGCCGGTATTGGTCAAAAACGCCACTACCTGCGTTTTTTCCAGTGCTACCACGGCCGAATCCCGGCCATTTAATTGTACAGGCGTAAGCTTTCCTTCGCCGCTGCCCACCAGATAATAATGCGTGGCATTGGTCTGCGTGATATTCCAGGAAAGTGTCCGTTTTTTATACACTTTGAATAACTTATTATCGTCGGGAATGTAGGTCAGTTTTCCGTCCCTGGATTGCAGCGTACTCATCGGCTTCGGAATCGTACAGGAGGCCGAAGTTTCCGGAAAACCCTTCGCCGATACCCGAAGCGTGTAACTACGCCCAGCCACCAGTTTATACTTCACTGCCTCAAGCCGATACTGGTCGCTATTATCATCAAAAGGAATTCGTATCTGCTGCTTGCCGTCCGATAGTAACACATTTGCATTCGTAACCGATGGGCCCGGCGAACGGTCGCCACTTCCTGCACCCTGAATGGGTTTGGTTTGTTTGACCAGCACCCGAATGTCCGGACTGGCCGGGTTCAAATAACATTCAATCACCAGCTTTCGATCACTTTCGATGGAGAGGTCATTCAGCTCCTGCGTACAACTCGACATGCCCAGCAGGGCGAGCAGTAATCGTTTAGTTTTCATGGGTTGATACCGTTTGATGGGAAAAAGATTTCACTGTTCATTGATTCCTACGAAAGGAAATATCGACATTCATCGACTAATCCCAGCAGCGGCTACTGATTCGCCACTAAAATTTAAACCCGTACGATACACTCGGCATGATGGGAAACAGAGTCACCTGCTTGAGACGATTCTCGTACTTCTTAACTTTCGGATCGGTGGAAACATCTACCGTATCGAAGTAATAGATAAAGGGATTTTGCTGATTATAGAGGTTATAGACGCTGATTTCCCAGGTACGCTCGAAGCGACGTTTTTTCTTGTGAAACTGCACCGCCACGTCCAGGTGCTGATACGGAGCTGCCCGGAAACCATTCCGCCGACCGTACTCTTCAAATACCCGTCCGGTGTAATACGCTTTGTCGCTCCCCAGTAAATCCAGTCCGGAATTATTCGAAATCCAGTACTGTCCCTGCGGCATGGTCAGGGCCGGACTGGTACCGTACACCCAGGTACTGGAAAGCGTAACGTTGGCGTTGAGGTGGTAAATGCCGACCAGGGAAAGATCGTGGCGGCGGTCATACCGGGCATAAAACCAGCGACCAAAATTGAGCTTATCAAACTGTTGTTTCGTCCACGAAAGGGTATACCCCGCCCAGCCCGTAAATCGGCCGGTTTTCTTCTGTAGCAGCAACTCCACTCCGTAACTCCAGCCCCTGCCCTGCGTAATCTGGTCTTCCCAGCTACCGCCGCCCGAAATCGTGTATGCCAGCGAAGTAGACCCTTCCTTGTAAGACACCATCCGATCCATGGTTTTGTAAAAGCCTTCCGCCGTAAACGTGACGCCCGAACGAAAGTCCTTCGCTACGCCGAATGCCGCCTGTTTAGAGAGCTGCGGTTTGGTACGTTGCGTGGATGGAATCCATAAATCCGTTGGTAAGCCGAAGCCGGAGTTGGCCAGCAAATGCACGTACTGACTCATCGAAGCGGCCGAGGCCTTGATCGCCCAATTCCGGGGCAACGAATAGGCAATCGCCAGCCTGGGTTCCGGTTGGAGGTAGTCTTTGGTTCCGGTCCGAAAGCCGCTGTACCGAATGCCCGCGTTGATTTTCAAAGCTGGAAAGGGAGCGTACGTATCTTCCGCATAAGCCGCCGCTTCCCAGGTATCCCGGTTCATCAGTACGGATTCAGGGCCCTGAACGGCCTCATCTACGCTGGTGTAGGTACTGGGTCGGAAATGGTGGGCGGTTAGAATCAGCCCCGTCCGGATCGTATGTTTTTCACCCAATGCCCAATTGAAATCCGTTTTCAGGCTGAAATCCTCGATGTACGATTTGTTTTGCAGGCGATACGAAGCCCGTTCCGTATCCCGTACCACATGACGCACCAGATTAACGGTGGAATTATAGTGGGTGTAGAGTAGAGCCGTTGTGGCTTGCAAGCGATTACTGAAGCGGTGATTCCACCGTAGAGCCGCCGCCGCATTTCGCCAGTTGGCCTTCCCGTTTTCTCTCGTGATGGTACCTTTGGTGTTGTAGATAAAGCGATCTTCTCCCGTATACGCCGTCAGAGAAAGGGTATTACCAGACTGATGTCGAAGGTAGTTTTTAGATTCAGATCATAGAAATACCCATTCTGATCCGAAGCTCCCGACTGAATTAGATTCAGTAATAAATCGGCGTAGGTCCGACGGGCTGAAATCAGAAAAGAAGACTTCCCCTTGGCAATTGGTCCCTCCAGCGTCATTCGGCTGGAGATGAGACCAATTCCGCCTTCACCGTGGAACTTTTCCCGATCGCCATCGCGGGCTTTGAGTTCGATTACGGAAGACAGTCGTCCCCCGAATCGGGCCGGGAAACCACCCTTGGTCAAGTCCACGGATTCAATCGCGTCCCCGTTAAAGAGCGAGAAAAAGCCGAATACATGCGAAGTGTGGTAAACGGGAATGTCATCGAGTAGTACCAGGTTCTGATCCGGCCCACCGCCGCGTACATATAATCCGGTCGATCCTTCCGAGCCCTTCTGTACGCCCGGTAGCAGTTGCAACGCCTTGATGACGTCCTTTTCTCCCAGAAGCGTCGGCATTGCTTTAACCTGCTCGATCGGCACCGACAGGCCCGACATCTGCACCGACTCCGAAGCCCGTACCGAAGCTGATTTTACCACGACTTCCTTCAGTTCTTTGGTCTGAACGTTCAGCATTACATGGTGTTGGCAATCACTCAATAATCGCAGCACGATCTCCTGATTCTGATAACCCGATAAACTATACGCAACCGGCAGAGCTGTATCTGCGGGCACTTCCAACCGATAGTACCCATCCGAACGGGTACGCGTCTGCTGGTTGCGAACCGACACCTGAACCCCCGACAGGGGGCGAGCACTGGCTCCATCCGTTACGAAACCACTGAGCGTATAGGGCCTCCGTTGGGCAAAAGCGAGGTTTGCCTTTGAAAGCCCTAAAGTAATTCCAATCCAAAGCCCCAGGTAAAGCTCTTTTATCCGCATTGATTTTCTGGCTTTTCGACACCGCTGGCATCGACGCTGACAGGTATAAGTAGGGCTGAGCATACGCGGCAGCCTAAGTCGTGGCGAACGACTCATTCATCATACAATCAATGGTGTGGAATGATCGCTATCTAAGGCCGTTAGAGGCAGCGACACGTTCAATCGGTACTCGATTCTTCAAGACCAGGTCTTGGGTTTTCAGTACTGAATGCATACGTCTGAGTGGTGCGGGTAGGTTGGATCTACTAAGCATACACAACTTACCATACGTTTAGCAAGTACAAAAGCTTTTTCCTAACGTATTTGTAGAATTATCCGTAGGATCTAAAAACTACTTTTTATAATCCAACTCTCCCTTGTGTATGATTAGTCACTTGTGGTACTTACGTAAAAAGGGAAGCTTTTCTCTTTACTACTTCTAAAAAAATTCGTTCGGCCGTCGCTATAGCCTTCGTCTGCTTTTTTTAAAGATTTGATAAACAGTAGCTTTAAAAAAATAAGCGAAGGCTCTTCTCTACAAAAAAATGTCTGTCATCAAGCTTGTACAAGTTCTCCCAGGCTTCTACACGTACCATTCATGAAAACAAGTATTGTTTTTTTATATTTTTACTTACCATAATTATACTTCTTAATTAAACCTTTTTGCGTAAAGCAGATGCGTAGGCAAGCCCTTATACAGACCACGCGGGCGTTCTTTACGCAGTTAATTCATGATCGTGCTTTTTATGCCCCTTTTTTAGTTAGCTGAACATTTACTTCTCATTGAACAGGAGTTCCTGGAGAGCATTTTCTGAACGTTTTATTCGTATCTTTTCGCCTTTCTTAAGCTTTACGATCGATTATGAAAGGATTGCTCTGCATTCTGCTGTTACTTGTTTCCAATGCGTTCATGACGCTGGCCTGGTATGGACATCTTCAGATTAAACAATGGCCTATGCTGGCCAAACTATCGCTTTTTGGTGTCATTGCCCTGAGTTGGGGGCTAGCTTTTTTCGAATACGTTTTTCAGGTACCCGCCAACCGGATTGGTTCCGAGGAAACCGGCGGACCTTTTACCCTTTTTCAGTTAAAGATTATTCAGGAAGTTGTTTCTTTAACCGTGTTTACACTGATTACGGTTTACATTTTCAAGACGGATAAGCTCGCCTGGAATCATGCCGTAGGTTTTGTTTTCATGATCATTGCGGTATTTTTCATCTTTAAAAAATGGTAATTTGCTATTGCATGATCACCTCTACCTCTTCTTAACTTATGCGTAAGATAAGCTTAGGCCTAGTACTCCTGAGTAGCTTGAGTTGTAGCAAAAAGGATCTTCCCTCGACTTCGCTCGTGGGGCATTGGCAGCTCGTTTCCTATTGCAAACCAGCCACTGACAGTACGTGTACGCCACTGGTGATACCCAGTGACAAACAGGTGTTGGTGACGTTCAGGAAAAATGGCGATTTTGAAGAAACGTACGCAAATACCCTTCCAATTCATTACGCTTTTCTAGGTTGCGGTAATGGCAAGTACTCGCTGGAAGATACCTCCGTCCGGATTCGGGCTCTGTGTATGTCTTCTACCCAGGGACGACTTTTCCAGCAGGTACAACTGGACGAGAACCGGCTGATTTTAACGCCTGACGGAACGGGTGAATATATGTTTAAACGATTGGGAAGATAAGAAAACGGGCTCCTGCAAAGAGCCCGTTTTTTATGGATTAGAAGCGATACATACCCGTCAAGCCAACGTTGGAAGAAGTAAACGCAGCATTGAGGCCGTAAATCGTAATCCCTGACCCGAAGGTACCGTTCAACGACACGGTAGGCACGATTTCAGCACTTACGTACCACTTAGGACTGATGTTGTATTGGGCCCCTAGCACAAATCCAATGCCGAGTGACGTATTCAATAAGAGATTTCCGGCATTCGTTATGGTTATACTTCCCATCGTTCCATCATTTACAGAAACATTTCCGCCGGGTGAATGAATGACGGTCAACCGGGGAATGAATTCTGTTCCATATACCACCTGAAATCGATCGTTAATTGACTTTCGTTTTTCCTTGCCTATTGCTCCTCCTACGCTAAAATTAACCAGGCTACTCCCATTAACGATCCCTAACCCCAGATTTCCAAAAGCCAGACGGTATCGCTTGTACACATTTTCAGATTTTTGTTTTTTATAGACAAAACCTAAATCATTGAATCCATTCGTTCGTAATCCAATTTCACGCGTAGGTACATCCTGAGAAAAAGCGGCGGAAAGACTCACGAACAAGGCAGCACAGGTAAGAAAAATTCTTTTCATAAACAGATTGATTGATTGAGCTGCAACCTATTCATAACTTTTGAATTTGCTAGTTTTATTCTAAAGCTTACCCTGTTGAAAATTGTAAAAACGCTGTTTACTCCATTCCTTAAAAGCCATTAGGTGTAGGTCTCTATTGCTCAATTAAGATTTGATTAGTAGCGTATTACTTTACTCAAAATATTCAACAAAAAAGCTCCAATCCAAGAGACTAGAGCTTTTTATACTTCATTAATCATTGTTTATGCTTTTTATTTCCAGGCTCGTCTCAGGAAACGCAGCCAGTTTCCATGCATGATTTTCTCAACATCCGTTTCCGTATAGCCCCGCTTACGAAGCAGGTTCGGAACGGTTTGTAAATCGGCAATGGTTTCAAGATCATACGGGGATTGTTCGCGACCAAAAGCTCCGTCAAGATCCGTACCGATGCCGATGTGGTCGGCGTTTCCGGCAATCTGACAGATGTGATCGAGGTGATCGACCAGTACTTCCAGATTACAGTTCATACCTTCGGGGGTCGACTGCCCGCGTACCCAGTTGGGTACCATCATCCAGGCATCCAGGGCTCCACCAATTACGGCATCGCGGTTAATCAGCTCGCGAATTTGTTCATCGCTGAATTGTCGGTTGTGATTCACCAGAGCCCGGCACAGGTTATGACTCGCCCAGACCGGACCGTTGTAATGATCCATCGCTTCCCAGAAACTATCGTCGCACAAATGCGTCGCGTCGAGAATGATGTTCAGGCGTTCCATTTCCTTCAGCAAATCCTGTCCTACTTTTCCCATGAAACCCGTCGCATCCGTTCCCTGAGCGTATCGGCCCGGTCCGTAGTGAGCGGGTCCGATGGCCCGTAGTCCGTAGTTATAGGCCCGCTCCACGTGATCGAGCGTTACGAGCGAATCGGCTCCTTCCAGACTTAGAATGTAGCCGACAGGTTTGGAATCGTTGGGTGTACCGTCGTTCCAGAGGGCCAGGTGTTTTTCCAGGCTTGCCCGATCGGTGATGGCCGTCATTTCGCCTTCATCCTCCATGGCTTTGTACCAGGAAACCTGCCCTTGCGTTTGAGCCCAGGCCTGCTGCGGCGAATGCCAGCCCGGCAAGCGGTTATGCGGAGCCACGTACCGGGCAATCTGCGTCGCCACAACCACGGCCACATTTCCTCTGCGTAGTTCGGGCAAGGATACGGTCGCCTTGCCCCGATCCGGTTTATCGGTCAGTCCCTGTTCTCTGGCATTAATTTCCGCGACGGGCAACCGCAAATCACGGTTCCACTCCATCGCATTCATGCTCAGATCAAGGTGAGCGTCTATGATTAACATGTATGCGTTTTGAGATTGGGGTTTAGGGTTTTGAGTTTTCGTCAAAACCTAACCCTATGCATTATCGTATTTGAGCACTTAGTTTGGAATTGAGCACATTACTCAAAACCCAAAACTCTAAACCCTCAACTCTTTTTAAACCAGTTCAAACAAAGCCTCGATTTCTACCGGAATGTTGTCGGGGAGGGAGCCGAACCCTACGGCAGAGCGAACGCCGATGCCGTTTTCTTCGCCCCAAACCTGAGCGAATAACTCGCTACAGCCGTTGATGATATAGGGATGACGTTCAAATTCAGAAACGCAGTTCACCATACCCAGCACTTTGATGACCCGCTTCACGCGATCCAGGCTACCCAGGTGCGTTTTGATGGTGGAAAGGATCGTCAAGCCGACCTGACGGGCAGCGAGTTTTCCGTTTTCGGTATCAATTTCCCGGCCAATGCGACCAATGATGAGGCTCTTATCGTCCTGTACCGGACCGTGCCCGGACACGTACAGGTACTTACCATCAATGAGATACGGTTTGTATACGCCCAACGGCAGCGGAGCCGGAGGTAAGGTAAGGCCCAGTTTAGCAAAAGCAGCTTCGGGGCTCAGTTGTTCGATGGTTGTTGCGGCTGTGTTCATGGAATTTTGTTGGTGGTTATTGGTTGGTAGTTAGTTTATGTTTAGCGTTTTGAGTTTAGGGTTTTGAGTTTACACTTGACTGCCTAAGCATTTACCAGTCTTGGCGATTATTGGATAGGAAGTACAGGCTGTTCCAGCTTTGTAATCTAGAATCTGACTGTGGCGAATTTGCAATTCACGGTATTGCAATCTGAAACAGCAAATTTTTCAATTATGAGCAACCACCTATTAACTCTAAACACAAAACTCTAAACGCATTAAATAATTTGATTCAAAATCAGTACCCCCATCAGTCCGACGAAGGCTACGAGTGTTTCCATCATCGACCAGGAACGGATGGTATCTTTCACCGAAAGGTTGAAATATTCCTTAAACATCCAGAATCCCGGATCGTTTACGTGCGAAAACATGAGACTGCCCGCTCCAATAGACAGGACCATTAAATTGGGATTGACCGTTTGCTGAACCATCAGTGGAGCGATGATTCCGGCGGCCGTTAGTCCTGCCACCGTCGCCGAACCGATACAGACCCGGATGATAGCCGCAATGAGCCAGCCCAAAAATAAGGGAGGCATCTGTAGCCGCTGCAATTGTCCGGCAATTTCGTTACTGACGCCACTATCCGTCAGAATCTGTTTCAACGCTCCGGCTCCACCAATAATGAGTACAATCATGGCGATGTCTTTCACCGCCGTTTCGTAGGTAAACATTACTGCTTTCATAGGCTTGCCGCGACTCAATCCTAAGGTTACCGTAGCCACCGCAACAGAAATGAGCATGACAATGGCCGGATCGCCCACAAAAGTCAATACTTCCTCGAAGGCATTGCCCGGGAAAAAATGGGATACCGTTGTCAGCGTCAACAGTAATACAGGCAGCAGCGAGGTCAGGAAACTACTTAGGCCGCTGGGCAACTCGGCCTCAGGAATGGGAGTGGTCTGAAAGGTAACCAAAGGTTGGGAATCAATTCGTTTGAGCGTCAGAGCGTACACCGGTCCGGCCAGAATGATCGTAGGTACGGCGATAATCAGTCCGTATACCAGCGTCAGCCCCATGTCCCCGTGAAACTGAGCCACCAGAGCGGCGGGCGATGGATGCGGCGGCAGAAAACCATGAGCCACCGAAAGCGAAGCCAGCATGGGTAAGCCAATGGCCACCGCCGGTAATCGGTATTGGTACACGACGGAAAAAATCAGCGGTACCATCAGGACAAACCCCACGCCGTAAAACAGCGGAATGCCGATGATGAACCCCGTACAGACCAGTCCCCACTGAATGTATTTAGCCCCAAACAACTGCATCATCACGGAGGCAATTTTCTGGGCGGCTCCGCTTTCAGCGACGAGCTTGCCCAGCATGGCTCCTAAGGCAATGATGATGATGAGTGAACCCAGCGTATCCCCTACTCCTTTCTGAACGGATTGGGCCATTTTTCCAAGCGGCATTCCTAAGAGTCCACCGGCCAGCAGGGAAACGACCAGAAAGGCTAGAAACGGATTGACTTTAGCCCAGACAATCAGTAGTACCAGAATGACAATACAGGCGGCAACAATCAGCATTAGTTACAGTTTTCAGTTGGCGGTTTTCTGTTTTCAGTTT
>NZ_NMPS01000110.1:0-509 GCF_002261125.1 Siphonobacter sp. BAB-5385
AAATAATAAAGTAAACAATGCTATACTTTTCATTAATAGATAATTTTGAAGTTTCGTGATTATTTCACATATAAAACAAATATATGCAAAAGCCTTAAATAACCATATGTACAACTAACGTTGTAGGTTTTTAGGCATGGACCACCCCAACTGTAACAAATAGTAATGACAGAACATAAAATACAGCCCGAGAAAATAACTAAACCTATACAACTTTTAGCCGTATGGCTGGTTGGGCTAATTCTTCTAGTATCTGCACTTATAACAGCCGCTGCAACAGTTAAAGAACCTTACTGGCTACCTGCATTTTATAGTATATCAGCGGTAGCAATAATTCCTCTATTTCTAGGATTGATATTTCTACTACAAACTAAATTTAGGCCTCAAATGCAAGAGGATGAATATTATTCAAAATATTTAAATGAAAACACAAATAAAATAGAAACAACTTACACAAATAGTTCTGTTAGAATTATTGAAAATAAATTTGATGAGAAGTTGATAGAGTT
>NZ_NMPS01000111.1:0-19643 GCF_002261125.1 Siphonobacter sp. BAB-5385
TTAGGCGTGGAGAGGTCCAGCCTGGAAGGCTTAGGTGCTACTAGCCGGCCTTGTATACGAGTCCAAACTCAGTCTAGGTAAATGACGGAACTCTAAAAGAGCAACACTTTCTTTGCCATGGAGTAGAAATACGCTATTAGCCAGCTATATCTGTGGAACGAAATTCATTTTATTCCAGAAAATCAACGTTACTCTTCCTATCATTAACTACAAACCCTATTAAAACAACTGATGATTCGTCACCACCGTCGTCCCAAAGGCTTGAGCCAGTAACTCAAAGGATCGGAGCCGATCTTCAAAATGATACGTCATGGTGGAAGCCATAATTTCATCGACCTCATATTCATTCGCCAATTGCGTAAGTTCCTCCTTCACCTGCTCGGGCGTACCCGAAACGATACGGTCGGCGTGGAAAAAGCGGAGTCGGTCTTCTTCGGCTAATGTAAACTCGTAATCTTTAATCGTTTCGTAGTCATCCACCCCTTCAAAACGTCCCTTATCCATTTGAATCAAGCGGTATTCCAGTACTTTTCGCAGTTGCTGGGCTTTTTCTTCCGTATCCGCACAGATCACGAACAAAGCCAGCAAGGCCGAGGGCTCGGGCATGAATTCAGATGGTCGGAAATCACGTTTGTAGGCCTCCACGATTCGGGGTGAAACCTGTCCGTTGATAAACCGGGCTACGGCCAGACCCATTCCATATTCAGCGGCCAGCTGACTGCTTCCCCCACTCGAACTCAGAATCCACTGGGCCGGAATTGTATCGGCCTGCGGTACGGCCAAAACGGGACCATATTGCGTTCCGGCGGAATCCGTAAAGAAAGTTTGCAGATAATCGAGCTGTTGACGGTAACTTTGTTCACTGAAATCGTTCGACGGATTGAGCAACGCGGACGAAATCCGGTCTCCACCCGGAGCACGGCCCATCCCCAGGTCGATGCGTCCGGGAAACAGTGATTCAAGCAAACGGAAGTTTTCGGCTACTTTCAGGGCACTATGATTCGGCAGCATTACGCCACCGGAGCCGATCCGGATTTGCTGCGTTTCGTCCGCCAGTTTTACCATCAGCACTTCCGGTGCTGAACCGGCAATGGCAGCGGCATTATGGTGTTCCGAAACCCAGAAACGGGTATATCCCCACTGATCAGCCTGTCGGGCTACCGTAATGGTCTGTTGTAAGGCATCGCGGGCAGAGCCGCCCTTCCGCACGGGCGACTGATCCAGGATACTAAGCTTAATAGACTTGCTCATGATTTTTTTGCATTATTCCGCTTTCAACTAAATGCCAATTTTAGCACAATTGGCACTATAAGCTATTAAATGAACCTGATCCTGAACGTAGTATAAAATTTTTTGTTCTTTAGAAAGAAGAAACTGATTTTTGTACTAAAATTCGATCAGTCCTTTTTTGAATAACAATGAGTAAGAATACGAATCAAGCATGTTAGAATGCTCTTTTTCCCATTTTTAAACCATTAACTCTTAAACGTTTTCAGAGACCATTCGTTCCGCATGGATTTACGATGTAAATCTGGTTCGGTTTTTTTGGAAGAGAACGTTTGTTCATCGACTTGTCAAATGCTTGATTTAAAAGATCTTTCGCTAAATATTCCAGAAACCACAAAACCCCGCGTGGTCATCATTGGGGGCGGTTTTGGAGGAATTAACCTGGCTCAAAAGCTTCCGGGGAAGCAGTTCCAGGTGGTTATGCTGGATAAACAGAACTATCACGGGTTCTGGCCGCTGCTGTACCAGGTGGCTACGGCTGGTCTGGAAGCGGATGCGATCGCCGAACCGCTTCGGAAGATGTTCGATGAAGATTACGAAGACTTTCATTTCCGTCCGGTACGCGTAACGAGTGTTAATCCAGCCACGAAAACGATCAGTACGCTGATTGGTGATCTCAGCTACGATTACCTGATCATTGCTACGGGTACGAAATCGAACTTTTTCGGTAACGACCAGATCAAGCAGAATTCATTTCCTTTAAAGAAAATTACCGATGCCCTGAACCTGCGTAGCCAAATTCTGCAGTGTTTTGAAAAGGCGAATATGACTACGAACGCGGCTCTGCGGCAGAGTTTGCTCAACATCGTTATCGTAGGAGGTGGTCCCACGGGTGTAGAAACGGCGGGTGCTTTAGCCGAAATGCGGAAGCACGTACTGCCCGGTGACTATCCCGGCATGGACTTTACTAAAATGAACATCTATCTGGTGGAAGGCCTTGACCGCGTACTGCCGCCAATGTCGCCCGAATCCAGTAAGAAAACGCAGGCGTACCTGGAGAAAATGGGGGTTATCGTGAAAACGAAAACGCTCGTAGAATCCTACGACGGCGAAGTTGTAACCTTCAAAGGCGGTGAACAAATCCAGACGCAGACGCTCGTATGGGCTGCTGGGGTAGCGGGTGCTACACTGCCCGGTATTCCTCAGGAAATCATCCAACGGGGCGGTCGGTACCCTGTGAACCTGTTCAATCAGATTGAAGGGTACACGGATATTTTCGCCATCGGTGATATCGCGATGATGAAATCGGATAAGTATCCGAATGGTCACCCCGGTGTGGCTCAACCCGCCATTCAGCAGGGTCAACACCTGGCTAAAAACCTGAAACGCCTGCTGGCTGGACAGGAATTACAACCGTTCAGCTACTTCGACAAAGGTTCGCTGGCCATTATTGGCCGGGCTCGTGCTGTTGCGGATCTGCCGGGTAAAATCACCCTGGGAGGTATCATTGCCTGGTTTGCCTGGTTGTTCGTCCACATTTACTACCTGATTGGTTTCCGTAACAAACTGGTCGTATTGAGCAACTGGCTGTACCGTTTCTTTACCTACGAACGCGGTACGCGTCTGATCATTCGTCCGTTTATCCGGAAGGGCGACAAGGCTACCGAAACGTTTATGAAACAGCAGGCGGCTGATTAGATTAGCCCGCTAAATAGGTTTGAGAGGGCACTTATACCTTTCATGCCACAGCCTATAGAAAAAGGGTTTTGGAAGCTTTTCCAAAACCCTTTTTTGTGACAGTCAAACTGTTCTTAGGTCAACTTACCATTACTTTATACTTCCCTTCGTATAGATCATCCGGAAGTTTTTGACGCTTTCGGCAATTTCGGGAGCGTTATTTTCCCAATGGTATTCATATTCTGCCGAAATAGGACCTTTGAATTTCTGGCGTTTCATTTCAGCAATGACGGCTGGGATATCACAAACGCCGGTTCCCCAAACGACATCGTGCGTCTTTGGAGCTTTTTCTTCCAAATCCTTAAAGTGCATGCCCAATACGCGTCCTTCGAGTTGTTTCAAACACGCTACCGGATTCAAACCTGAGCGTACCCAGTGCCCAATATCCGAGCAGGAACCCAGGTACGGGTTATTTCCAATCACGGCCAGTACGGAATCAGGATGCCAGTAGTGGGAAGGTTTGGGGTGATTGTGCAAGGCCACGTTGATTTTGTATTCCTGGGCCAGTTTACCAATGTACGGCATTTGCTTCACGTCCGGCTCGGAATTGATGTTCCGAATGCCCATTTCTTTGGCAAACTCGAACAGGGCTTTCCATTCGGCTTCGTCTTTGGCCCGAACTACGCCATACGCTACCAGCGTAATGCCCCGATCTTTAAGCATTTTTTTCACCGCCTGCCGTGTACTTGCATCCATGGTGAAGTTCATGGTACCCGTTACTCCTCCACCAATTTGCTGCGAGGGAAAAGCTTCGACGTATTTCAGACCGCAACTATCAATTTTTCGCAGGGCTTCGGCGAAAGGAAAGAGCCGGAACGAATAGGACTGGGCTCCGAGCATCCAGCCTGATTTGGATTCGGGCGTTTTCTGAGCGAACAGACTACTGGCCAGCAACAGGCTGCCCAGGAAGAGTAAGGCTTTTTTCATAGGTCTAGAAATCATCTGAATAGGTGCCTGAAATATCGTCAGTATTTTCAAATACTGTATGTAAAGCAGGAAAATATCCCCTCGCCCAATGGTTGGTCGGTACATTCCGTTTGGCCAGCAGACGGTTTAGCACTGGTAAATGGCTTCCGTTTTTAGAAGTAGATACTTCATACAATATCATTAAAGTTCCAGAAGGTCTTTTCATGAAGTCATAAGCCCTTGATTTGTTAAAAACCATTAATTTCTTCGCCCCTACTAAACCCGGCCCCGCCCAACTGATCCAAGCTTCAGTTATAAAAACAGCACAGAATTTAACATTTTTTAGGTAGTTTTTTACACATAAAATGTTCAATTTTAGTGCTTTAAATGAATCGACTCGATTCGCACCAGCCATGAAAACAATCCGTATTTTCGCTTTGATCTGCTTCGTTTTTGCTGGCGTAGGCCGCCTTGCCGCCCAGCCCGGCGTAAGCATTTCCTTTGCGACTTTCTATAATGAATTGTCACCGTACGGTGAATGGATTCAGAATCCGCAGTACGGTCAGGTCTGGGTACCCAATGCGGGTCCCGACTTTCAGCCCTATGGTACGGCCGGACACTGGGAAATGACCGAATACGGAAATACCTGGGTATCGGATTATCCCTGGGGCTGGGCTCCTTTCCACTACGGTCGCTGGCAAATGGACCCCTACCGGGGTTGGGTCTGGGTTCCCGATTACGAATGGGGACCGGCCTGGGTAGGTTGGCGGAATGGAGGCGGGTACTACGGCTGGGCTCCGCTCGGACCGGGTATGAACATCAGCGTTAACATTAACCTGCCCTGGAACTACTGGACGTTCGTACCTCAACGGCACATTTTAAGCCCGCGGATTTACAGCTATTGCGTACCCCGTACGCAGGTGGTAAACATCTATCATAATACGACGATCATTAACAACGTCTATCGGTA
The DNA here is from genome assembly GCF_002261125.1 of Siphonobacter sp. BAB-5385. Taxonomy (NCBI): domain Bacteria; kingdom Pseudomonadati; phylum Bacteroidota; class Cytophagia; order Cytophagales; family Cytophagaceae; genus Siphonobacter; species Siphonobacter sp. BAB-5385. Next base: position 4,841 of record NZ_NMPS01000111.1, read on the forward strand.
CAACAACCGCTCCTACGCTGCCGGGCCCCGAGCCTACGATATTCAGCGGGCTACGGGTCGAAACGTGGCGGTTCGCCGGGCGGATGATTTCGGTCGTCGGGCTGGTTTCTACGATCGGAGTAGCATGAGTGGCCGGAATGATCGCTTTGACCGGAATCAGGGCCAGTGGAATGGCAACAACCCAGGGAGAAATTCGGATAATCGTCCGGGGAACTGGAACAACGGAAACTCTAATACTAACGATTCCCGCCCGACTCCCGACCGTTCGAATCCTAACGTTTATCGTCGCGGCAATTCCGACTATAATGCTTCGTTCGACGCGAATAATCGTCCGAAACGGGAAACGGGAGCCAATCCGGAAGACGGTACCAATCCCTGGAATGCCAATCGTAACGGTAATCGTGCAGCGGACCCTAATAATTCCTTCGGAAATGGCCGACCTAACCGCGAAAGCAGTAATCCCTGGAATTCTGATCGTACGGCTGTGCCGAATTCTCAGCCCAGTCGCGAGTCTAATCCTTTTGGCGGTAGTCGACCTGATCGTGAAGCCAGTAACCCCTGGAACTCCGGTCGTACTACCATGCCGAATAACCAGCCCAATCGCGAATCCAATCCTTTTGGTGGCAGTCGCCCCGAACGGAGTGCTCCAAACCGGGAATCATTTCCCGACTTTCGGAGTAATCGGCAGGCTCCTATGAGTAGTCCTTCGGCTAACCCCTCGGAAGGTCGTTCCTGGGGAGGAGGCATGCGACAATCGTCGCCCGAAGGCCAGGGTGGTGGCTTTTCCAGAGGTAGAGAAAACGCGATGCCCCAGCAGGTTCCTGCTCAACCACAACCGGGTAGCGGCGGCGGCGGTATGCGTTCACGAGGGAGTAGAAACTAAATAGAATTCTTCAGCAGGGTTAATCAAACCTTAAGCGAAGCAAATCAGTTATATAACATCATTGTTTATTGCCACAAAGCCGTACTTCGCAAGGGGTGCGGCTTTATTTATGCTTTCTGATAGGCCCGGCGATACTCAATGGGCGTATAACCCGTAATACGTTTGAAATGCCGATTGAAATGCGAGAAGTTGGCATATCCACTTTCGTAACAAACCTGAGCCACGGGCCAGTCACTGGAAATCAGTAATTTACAAGCCTGCCCAATGCGTACCTCCGCCAAAAATTCGGTATAGGTCTTTCGCATCCGACTTTTGAAATACCGGCAGAAGGAAGGTGGGTTCAGGGCGGCTTCGGCGGCAATCTCTTCCAGTGTAATCTTACTGGCAAAATGGGTAAAGGTGTAATGGTATACTTTGGCCAGCCGTTCGGTATCCAGCAAATCGTTCGGTACACCGTAGCCGATACTAGCCAAGGGAACCAAATCTTTCGAATCCGCTAGCAGGCGTAAAATATCCAGCAGGCCTACCAGCCGGTACAGATCATCGCCAGTGGCACAATCCTGCATCCGTTTTTGTACGGCCTGTTGCGTCGCTCCTGTCACTTTCAGCCCACGTTCGGCTTTCAGGAACAGATCGCGTAGGGGCTTCGTCTCGGGTAAAGTATTGAATTCTTTACCAGCAAAATTTTCGGCGAAATGAATGGAAAGCGAACTACATAGCTCCGTATTATCCGATTTAAAGTAGGCTTCATCGGAACGCCACAGATGAGGTAAGTTAGCACCTAGTATAATCAGTTCACCCGCTTCAAAGGCCTCCACGTGGTCACCTACGAGCCGCGTACCACTCCCCTGTTGTACCCAGGTAATTTCCAGTTCCGGGTGGTAATGCCAGCGATTGTAGAAAAACGGCTCTACGACCTGCCGCATCCCAAACGAGGCCCTTCCTTCGAAATTAAACCGGTGATAAACGGGTTTCATGATGCTGCGTTTTCAGAACTGATTTAAACCAAGTATAAGTTATGCAAATATAGTATCAATTGAAGTTAAGTGCGGGTAAGTAGTGCATTCAAACAATGTTGAATTTTGTTCAGTAAAACGAGCAAAACCTAACCTCTACCGTGGTTTCTGATCAACAACTCTGGAATGCCTTACTGGACGGCGATTGTGAAGCGTGGGGCATCCTGTACCGCCGTCAGTACCGCCCGTTACGATCCTGGGCTTTGCGACGCTTTGCGGATTCGGCGATGGTTGAAGATGCACTCCAGGATTTATTTCTGTGGATCTGGCAACATCGGCAAAACCTCAATCGCCATGCTCCGCTGACGCCTTATCTGAAATTTTCGCTTCGAAATCAGATTTTAAAGCTCCTACCCGCCAATCATATTTCCCTAAGTCAGGAAACGGACGCCTTTGATCTGATTACGGAAAGTTGCCCCGAAAGTGGGTTGATTGAACGCGAAGCCGAAAATTCCTGGCAACGCTTTACGCGGCAGTCGCTCAACAGCCTGCCCCGCCGGAAACGTCAGGTTATGGAGCTACGTTACCACGAAGGTTTTTCAATTGAAGAAATTTCCGAACGTACGGGCTTGCAGTATCAGTCCGTAGTAAATGCCGTACAGCTTTCGGTCAGTCACCTGCGGAATAGGGCTTTGGAGGCGGGGTACAACTATCAGGTTTTTAGACGGAAATCCCGTTGACTTTATGCTGGACCCAATCTTTTAGGAAGAACGGCATGAGCCTCTACCTGATGTCCTTCCTCTACGTCGTTGCGGGCATTCTGCACTTCGTACGCCCGCAGACGTATCTGCGAATCATGCCTCCTTCCATTCCCGCTCCACTGACTATGGTGTACTTAAGCGGCGTTGCTGAACTGGTACTGGGCCTGGCTTTGTTGGTGCCTTCCCTTCGTACCTGGGCGGCCTGGGGCATCATTCTCCTGCTGATTGCGGTATTCCCAGCCAACTGGTACATGGCTACTTCCGGAAAGTTCACTAATATCCCCGCCTGGATTCTCTGGGCTCGACTGCCTTTGCAAGGGGTGCTGATTTACTGGGCTTATACCTTTACCAAATAAACTACGCTTAAAATGAAACTTCCCGAATGTATAGCACCTCCGGGAAGTCGTATTCTTGCTGTCAAAAGGCAGTCTTCATATTTAACCCTACTTCCAGTCACTCGCCTGATCCAGCTTTTCAATCGCCTCCGTATGTAGCGATAATTCTGCCGCCTGGATGAACGACTGTAACTGATTTAAACTCGTAGCACTGGCAATTGGAGCCGCCACAGAAGGCCGGGCCATCAGCCAGGCCAGGGCTACACTAGCGGGTGTGACTTTGTATTCTTCCGCCACTTCATCCAGGGCCTTTAAAATTCCTAGTCCCTGTTCGTTGAGGTATTTCTTCACGCCCTGACCGCGTTGACTTTTCGCTAAGTCAGCCTCAGAACGGTATTTACCCGTGAGAAATCCACTGGCCAAGGAATAATAGTTAATCGTACTGAGTTGATGCTCCCGTACAATCGGCTCATAAATTTCTTCGTATTCTTTCCGCTCTACCAGACTATAATTGGGTTGCAGCGTTTCGTACCGGGGATACCCGTTTTTTTCACTGGCCTGCAGCGAAGCTTTCAGTCGTTCGGGACTCATGTTCGACGTACCGATGATGCGTACCTTGCCCGCTTTCACCAGTTGATCATACGCTTCGAGCGTTTCTTCGACGGGCGTACTTTCGTTGTCGTAGTGCGTCTGATAAAGGTCAATGTACTCCGTTTGCAAGCGACGCAGGGAGTCTTCCACGCCTTTCAGGATGTAGGCTTTGGAAACGTCCGGATGGCCTTTGCCGTTGTCGGCTCCGATTTTGGTCGCCAGAATGATCTGCTCGCGATTGTTACGTTGCTTCATCCATTTGCCCAGAATCGTCTCCGATTCGCCGCCAATGTTGCCCGGTACCCAACGGGAATACACATCGGCCGTATCAATAAAATTAAAGCCAGCCGCTACAAAAGCGTCGAGTATTTCAAATGAAGTCGTTTCGTCGATGGTCCAGCCAAATACGTTTCCGCCAAAGGCCAGCGGTGCTACTTCAATGTTCGATTTTCCTAATGCTCTTTTTTGCATAGTTCAATGAATTTACGGAACCCGGAAGCTCCAGAAAACAGTACGGTAGCTTCTAAAAAAAACCGGACAAATAAGTCTAAAAACAGGCGTTGGGTTCTGGTAAAGAAATTAAAATTTCCTGAAACACTGATTATCAAGGATTCAGAGCCAAATGTTTTCTTACTAGTGTAGAAATAAAAAAGCGGTCAAGCCAAGGCTCAACCGCTTCCTATGGAGTACATTGTTTTGTACTTAAATGGTAATTTTCCGCTTTCGCGATACGATGGCCCACTCGTCTAAGACTTCCCCATTTTCCACGACGGTTGCCGTTTCGTGCAGGGCTACGGTCGGGCAAATGTGATACGGCACGCCGTAGAGTAGATCGCCTACCTCGATGGATTCCCAGCTACTGACTCGCACTACGCCATGTTCCTCACTCTGACTGAGTAATTCATACTCCGCCAAATTAAGAAACTTCACCCGTCGGTTGACTGGATTTTCGGCCGCTACTGCTTTATGCCCCAGATCGATGGTAATCAGCCCTTCGGCGGGTTTCGATACGACCCGCGTTATCAGCAAAGCGGCCCACTCGAATGGTTGTTCTTCCAGCAAATCATCATACCCCCAATCCCACAACAGGCAGGTACCCGGACTCAGGTAAGTACCCGTCCGCAGGGCGTGTACTGTAAAAGAGGGCGTGCCTCCGGCAATGATCATCCAGTTTTCATCGACCTGAATGGCATCCATTACGCGTTGATAGGCGGCGTCTACAACTTCCTTGCGTTCTTCAAAATCTGTATTACGGATATGGCCGTCGTAGATATGCAGACCTTTCAATTTCAAATTGGGCAGCGTATGCACATAGTCGATCAGGCTTTGTAGATTTTCTACTTCTACCCCGGTACGGTCCATGCCATTGTTTACATCGATAAAAACCGGAGCTTTTTCCTCCCCAAAATAGGTATGGATCGCGTGAGCTGTAATCGGGTTATCGATCAGGGCCTGAAAGCTCGTTTCCGGATACTGCTGCATTAGCTGGTGCCAACGGGCTACATTCGGTCCCACTACCGGATACGCCAGTAACACCCAGGGGGCTCCGGCCATGGCGGCCATTTCCGCTTCAGCGATGGTCGAAACTTTAAATTTCGTAATCCCCACCTCCAGCTGCAACTTCAGGATTTCAATGGTTTTATGGGTTTTGGTATGCGGTATGAGTCGCTCCGGACTTCCGGCAATCGCCACCATGATGGCAATATTCCGGCGAATCCGATCCTGATAGAATACAATACCGGGTGAAGGAACTAGGTCAGGATGATGGAGCGTGAACCAATCTTCAGTCATGGAAATTTCTTGTCGTTAATGTAAATCTTAGATAAAAGCATTGATAATCAGAACCCCCATCAGACCAATGACAGAAACCATGGTTTCCATGACCGTCCAGGTCTTCAGCGTGTCTTTAATACTCAGATTAAAATATTCTTTGTACAGCCAGAAACCGCCGTCGTTGAAGTGCGAGCACATCAGACTGCCGGCCCCAATGGATAGTACCATCAGTTCGGGCGAAACCTCCGGACGGGCCGCCAGCAGAGGGGCAATGATGCCAACGGCCGTCAGACCCGCTACCGTAGCCGAACCCACACAGATCCGAATGAGGCCCGCCATGGCCCAACCCAGTACGAGCGGAGAGACGGGCAATTGCTGTAGCTGCTGCCCCAGAAAGGTACTAATGCCCGCTGACTGCATGATTTCCTTCAGGGCCGAGGCTCCGGCCACCACTAATAAGATTGGCGAGCAACCCTTGAAAGCTTCTTCCAACTGCTTGGTTACCATTTTCATGGACTGACCCCGAGCCAGCCCCAGCGTGTACATGGCGACCAGTACTGAAAGAAACATACCAAAGTACGGTTCGCTGATGAGCTGAATGACCGGATTAGGCGGTAAATAAGGCTTAAAAATGGTCGTAATAGCCAGTAAAATCACTGGTAATAAAGCGGTAAACAGACTAAGACCCAGACTAGGCAATTGATCGGCAGGAAGTTTCTTTACCGATAACAAATCCGGATCAAGCGTGGGGCTGTACTGACGAAGGGTCCGCCCAAAAATGGGTCCGGCAATCGCAATGGCGGGAATGGCAATCGCAATGCCGTATAACAGTACCTTTCCTAAATCCGCATTAAAACGTCCGGCAATGGCTGCTGGCGAAGGATGGGGTGGCAGATACCCGTGAGCCACCGATAAGGCCGAAAGCATGGGAATACCCACCGTTAGAATGGGTACGCGGGCCGATACCGAAACGGCCACGATCAAAGGAAAAACAATGACGAAACCAGCATTATAGAACAGCGGAATGCCAATGACGAAACCCGCCAGAGCCATGCCCCAGGGTAAGTTTTTAGTACCAAACACTAGTACCAGTGCATCGGTAATCCGCTGGGCTGCACCGCTTTCGGCCACCAGTTTACCGAGCATGGCCCCAAAGCCTACGATTAGTACCAGGTCGCCAAGCGTATCACCGATTCCCTTTCGGATGGCCTGGCCTACGGCGGCGACTTCCATACCACTGGCCAGACCCAGACCGATACAGATAATCAGAAAAGCCAGAAAGGTATCCAGTCGTACGTACGCAATGAGAATAATGAGGAGAACTATAGCCAGAAAGGTGAGCAGTAGAGGCATTGAGATTCAGCTAGAGGTTTATGTTTTTCAAAGAAAAGGATTTTTTAGCCGAATTTCCTGTTGTAAAGTGTAGCTTGAGTGCAAAAATTAGAATGAATTGAACCCTGAGTTGCATTCGCAGGCGTTTGCTTTAGCAGGGAGAAAACGAAATTAACGAAGGAGTTTCATTCCTTTTTTTATGGAAACATTTCGCCTGTCAGGGGTGTTAAACGCCCGATTCTCACAGGCTTATTTTTGGGTGACGAACGACTTTCATTATGGCAGAAACGCTTGTACAACGCCCCCGGCTATTTCTTCCGGCGGCCTACGAATTAAGTGATTGGGCGAGTGTGCAGCCCTTTTTTGAAGAACTCCGCGACCGTCTGGTCCTCAATGCCGATGAATTACGGCAGTGGTTTCAGGACCGGTCTGAACTGGAAAGCTACCTTTCCGAAAACTTTGCCTGGCGGTACATCCGCATGACGACTGATACGGCCAATGAGGCGTACGTGGAAGCGTTCACGGTATTCAACGAACACATTCAGCCGCAATGGACGGAATTTGCGAATCAGCTGGACCAGAAAGCCCTGGCGAGTCCGTACGTGGATGAATTAACCGATGAAGGATATTTTGTAACCTTACGGGCTATTCGTCGGCAAATCGAAATCTTCCGTACGGAAAACGTCCCCTTGTTTACGCAGCAGCAAGCCCTGCAAAGCCAGTACGGTAACATCGCCGGAGCTATGACGGTTACGCTCGATGGTGAGGAAATGACCCTGCAAAAAGCGGGTGACCGACTGATGCAGACTGACAGTACCATCCGCGAGGAAGCCTGGCGGGCCATCTGGGAGCGGCGTTATCAGGATCACGAAGCCCTCGACACCTTACTCAATCAGCTTCGGGATTTACGGCATCAACTGGCTCAAAATGCCGGTTTCGCGAACTACCGTGACTATATGTTCGCCGCAATGGGCCGTTTTGACTATACGGTGGAAGACTGTTTTCACTTCCACGAGGCCATTGCCAGCACCGTTGTACCCGTATTGAACGAGCTGTCGAAGGATCGTAAACAGGCCTTGCAGCTAACGGAATTACGCCCCTGGGATAAGTTGGTGGACCCTTCGGGCCAGCCGCCGCTGAAACCTTTTACGAGTGGCGAAGATTTGCTCACCAAAACCATTGAAGTATTCGACCGCCTCGATCCTGCGTTGGGCGGCTACCTCCGTGTGATGCGTACGATGGGTCGCTTCGACCTGGAATCGCGGAAGGGTAAGGCTCCGGGTGGCTACAATTATCCCCTGGAAGAATCGGGTGTACCTTTCATTTTTATGAATGCGACGTCGAATCTGCGGGATATGGTGACGATTCTGCACGAAGGGGGCCACGCCGTCCACAGCATCGTCACGCGGGATCTGGCGTTGAATAGTTTCCGGAATGTGCCGAGTGAAGTGGCGGAACTGGCTTCCATGAGTATGGAGCTGATCACCATGGACCATTGGGACGTCTTTTTCCCGAACCCGGAAGACCTGCGTCGGGCGAAACTGGAACACCTCGAAGACATCATCGAAACACTGCCCTGGGTAGCTACCGTCGATGCCTTCCAGCACTGGTTGTACGAAAACCCCACCCATAGCGTCGAAGAACGGAATGCAGCCTGGTTGCAGATTTATGAGCGGTTTACCGACAGCATCACCGATTGGAGTGGCCTGGAGCGTTTCAAAGCGTATCAGTGGCAACGGCAGTTGCACATTTACGAAGTTCCGTTTTACTACATCGAATACGGTATCGCTCAACTAGGTGCCATTGGAGTCTGGAAAAATTTCAAGGAAAATCCGCAAAAGGGGCTGGAAGGTTACCTCAACGCCCTTAAGCTCGGGTATACCCGCCCCATGGGCGAGATTTACGCGGCGGCTAACATACCGTTCGATTTCTCCAAAGAACATATTGCCAGTCTGATGAATTTTGTACGGGCAGAGGTTGCCAAGTTGCAGTAACTACAAAAGCTCTGGTTTAAGGACCAGAGCTTTTTTTATCCGGAACCGGTGGATTTTTGTCGGTACGGATGTCCTGTCTATCTTTGATAGAATCGACTAAACCGACGCTTGATCCCGTGCATTTTATTCGTTCGCTATACCTCTCCCGACTATTCTTTACGGTACTGATCGGAATCATTTTCCTGTTTCTGCTTTCCTTTATGGTCCCCTGGCTGTTTGGACTGATCCAGGTACTCTTTTTCGTTTTTGTAGTCGGAGCTGTTTTTGACGGCCTGTTGCTGTATCCAAGAGCGAAAGCTTTTTTCGCTCGCCGGGACGTAGCAGACCGACTTTCCAATGGCGATGCCAATCCCGTTTCCATCTTTCTGGAAAACCACTACAAATTTCCGGTATCGCTCGAAATTATTGATGAAATCCCCGCACAGTTTCAAAAACGGGATGTGCTCTTCAAAACGATGCTTACCCCAGCGACGGAGCAGATTATCCGCTACGAACTACGGCCTGTACAACGTGGCGAGTATGATTTCGGGGCCGTTAATGTATACGTTCAAAGCCCGCTACGGCTGCTGAAACGTCGGTATCGGTTCTCGCAGGATCAGCAGGTGGCCGTGTACCCGTCGTTTCTGCAAATGAAGCAGTACGAGTTCATGGCTATCTCCAGTCGCCTGACCGATCTGGGTATCAAGAAAATTCGGCGGGTGGGAATGAGCCAGGAGTTTGAACAAATCCGTCCGTACGTTTCGGGTGATGAGGTCCGCTCCGTTAACTGGCGGGCGACGGCCCGGCGGAATGAACTGATGGTGAATGCCTATCAGGAAGAAAAATCACAGGCTGTGTACTGTTTGATTGATAAAGGTCGCGTCATGCGAAGTCCCTTCGATGGCTTGAGTTTGCTTGACTACGCCATTAACGCAACACTGGTGATGAGTAACATTGCCTTGCTCAAGCAGGATAAGGCCGGGGTACTCACCTTTTCGGACCAGCGGGGTCCCTGGGTAGCCGCGGACCGGAAGCCGGGACAGTTGCAACGTGTCATGGAATTACTGTATCGGCAAAAGACCCGCTTTCTGGAAACGGACTACGAATCCCTGTACGTGCAGGTGAAGAATCAGATTCGTCAGCGAAGTTTACTGATACTGTTTACCAATTTCGAGACGGTTAATGCTCTACAACGCGTCTTACCTTACCTGCGTCGGCTGGCCAAGGATCATCTGTTGATTGTTATCTTTTTCGAAAACACGGAATTACGGGCTTTACTGAACGCTCCGGCCCATACTACGGAAGAGATTTACCTGAAAACCATCGCGGAGAAGTTCTTTTACGAAAAGCAGCAAATCATGCGGGAGTTGCAGCAGTACGGGATTCAGTCCATCCTTACGCCGCCGGAGAAACTGACGGTTAATACGATTAACAAGTATCTGGAAGTGAAGGCTCGGGGGATGATTTAGCCGTTACTGTGGCCTTCGCATGGCATACGGAGTTAATTCTGTAGAACTCCCTGGGGATTAGGGCATTCGATTGAAGACGCAACTGGTGCAGGTTTGTGAACCTGTATCAGTATATCTGTTCTCAATCCCCGCATTGCATACGGGTCTATTTACATGGAACCCCTTCGGGGTTGCGTGCCCGGTTGAAGTGGAGAAACCAGCAACTGGTGCAATTTTCCGAACCTGTATTCACCCTCATGAATTTTTAATTCCATCTTCCATTCCGAATTCACTTTAGAAATTCGATAAGGTGAGCGGGACGGGTTGTCCGTAGCATTCGCTACGGATGCAAACGTTGGTAGGCTGTGCCTACCGGGCGGGGACGTACCCCGCCTTGCATACGGGGCTAATGAAGTGCAACCCCTTTGGGGTTACGAGTCTGGGGCCGGAGCTATACCGATTCTCTCAGCGTTTGCCACTCGACCGGCCAATAACTCTGCCTAAGCGTGGCCTACTACAAGCGTCTTAATTCCTGATCGAGCTTCAATACCTGATCAATCAAGGGTGTTTTTTCGTCGTTGTGAATCACATAATCAGCGATTTGCTGTAGCTCTTCTTCAGAGGCCTGACGGGCAATAATGTCCCGAATGGCTGCTTCCGAACGCTGGTCACGTTGGCGTACCCGTTGAATACGTAAATCGAGTGGAGCTTCTACGACAATGACTTTCTTAAAATTATTCCCCTGTCCCGCTGCTTTCATAATGGCGGCTTCATAGATTAGGTACGGAGCCTCGGGGTAGCGAGCAGCCCAGTCGATTCCATCCTGCCGGACTCGGGGATGCACCAGGGCATTAAGTTTCTGTAAAAGTTCCGGATTATGAAACACTTGTCCAGCTACCCAACTTCGATTATAGATTCCCTCAGCAGTATAGGCTTCTTTCCCGAGTAATTCCTCCAATTGCTGACGTAACTCCAAATCCGTATTCATGAGCCGTTTGGCCCGGTCGTCAGCTTCGTATACCGGAATGCCGAGTGTAGAAAAAATACGGGCAATCAGGCTCTTGCCCGAACCAATCCCTCCCGTGATCCCAATGACCTTACTCATAGCTAGAAATAGAAAAACGCGACTCCAATCGGTACAGGAGTCGCGTTCTATAAAACAATTACGTTATTTACTTCCGGGTGGCGGACTCAGTAATTCAGCGATTTCAAAACTGATATTTACCTGCTTCGCCGTTGCATTTACATTCGGTGCATTCACGTAAGGAATGGCCAAACGTTCGTCAAAATCTCCCGAAATTTTTTTGGGGAGTGGAATCAGAATCGTATTGGGCACCTCCCGCATCGCCGACTCAGGGCCTTCCACCGTAATGCTTTGCGGAATTACGTTAATGACCGTTGAGATTACGAAATGTCTGGGAAAACGTACGCCACTGGTATCGGCCTGTAATTTTACGGTTTTCACCACCCGTCGCTCAAAACTGACATCCAGCGAATCCGCTATAATGTAATTTACCTGCGTTTCTTTCAATTGGTCCGACAGCAAATTGGTCAGGGAAGCCGTATTAATAAACTTAGTATGCAGAGGATTCGTAATAGCGTACGTAATTGGCTGATTGCCTAACGACAAGGTACGCCAGAGTAAATCCCATCCATTGCCCGTAATACTGGCCTGAATTTGCCGCGGAAGCGGAGAAGTAGGCACGTACAATGAATCATCGTAGGCTACTTGTAACGGATACGCTAATCGGGCTGAATATCCCTCTTTGTTAAGAGCATTCATCAACCAGAAAAGCAGAGCCCCTACCAGACAGAGACTCGCGACTTTCCAGTCAGGTTTCATACTTTCAATGATCAATACCTATTGATCGGTTAACTGTGAGTAATCATGCTTCATACTATTGGCTAGAGACGTATAAAATTACGTTCCCTGTGGAAGCATGGGTACACAGCGTCCGATTATTGTCCCAAACGAATGGAACTGTCGCGGGAAATGGCCGTTTTATCAAAAACTAAACGCATCCCGCGGCCCACGTCGAGCGTCACGGTTTTCTCGGTAGTCTCCACGATTTTTCCGTGTAAGCCACCAATGGTGACAACGGAATCGCCTTCTTTCAGTTCTGTGATGAATTTCTGCTGATCCTTCGCCTTTTTCTGCTGGGGCCGAATCATGAAGAAATACATGACAACGAAAATACCGCCCATCAGAACGAGTTGCATCCAGTTGGAGCCACTGGCGGGTGCTTGTAAGAGCATCATAACTAGGTTTAAGATTTAGGATTCGAGAACAAGGGGATGTTAATGCGTAGATGTTTCGAGTACCTCTACCCGGAACGCCACCGTTGTGGTTTCGGGTTTGGTATTCGACACGACCGTTACGGTCTTGGTGTTGGCTCCTACTTTGTTTTTGCTGTTGAATTTCACCAGCAAACTCGACGTATCACCCGGAGCGATGGGTTTGAGTGGAATCACGGGAACCGTACAGCCACAGGAAGCCGAAGCGGACTGAATGACCAACGGAGCATTACCCGTATTTTTAAACGCAAAGCGGTGTAGCAGCGTATCGCCTTCCGTTACTTTGCCCAAATCAACTTCGGGCTGATCGAACTTCAGAATGGGGAATTTGGTAGGGTCATCCGTCGTAGTCGTTTCTTGCTTTCCCGTATTGCAGGAAAACAGTAAACCCCAGCACAGCAGACCTACTACAAACTTGCTTTTCATCGGAAGGGGGGTTTACCGTTTCCCGGTAGAGTTTTTCGCTAAAAAATCTCCACCGGGGAACGGTAAACAACAATTAGCTTAGTGTCCTTTAATCTGGCCCATGAGTGATTCTACGTCCGCCAGCAGGCGTTCAGCTTTCTCGCGAGCTTCGTCTACTACTTTTTTTCCTTCGGTCTTCGCCAGACTTTCGGGCAAGTCACTTTGAGCCATCAAGTCAGCAATAAGCTGTTGCAAGTGCTCACGATATTTTGAAAGACGGTACCCCAGGCGATCGCGTGTATTCTCACCGCTGTCGGGAGCATACAGAATTCCTACCGAAGCCCCAACCGCCGTACCGGCCAAAAAGCCTAATAAAGTAAGGGTTGATTTTTTCATGGTTTTTCTATAAAGATTCGAATGCTCTAAAAAGTACATTCGATACGTTTTTGTTTTCGAAACTCCCCATTTGACCGGGTTTAACCATTCGTCAAATTAGTGTTCCTGGCCTTCGAAGATTGATAATCAAGAAGTCTTCTTTTTTTCCAACCTTTCACTTCTGTAAAAGTAAGGGAAATGTAGAATAGGCCCGCGAAAACTTTTTCTAACGATTATCGATCAAACCACGACCACTCTTCCGAATGGTACCATCTTCGCGAAGTTTCGCTGAAAGCGTATCGAGTACCCCGTTCAGGAATTGTCCACTGCGGGGCGTCGAGTAATCCTTGGCTACTTCAATAAATTCGTTGATGGTGACCTTTACCGGAATGCCAGGGAAGTAAATCATTTCTGCCAGAGCCATCATCAGTAGAATCCGGTCCGTCAGGGCGATCCGTTCGGAGTCCCAGTTGGTTACCTGATCAACGATGAACTGCATGAAACGTTCTTCATTGTCGAGCGTATGCCGCAGTAATTCCTTAAAAAACTTAATATCATCTTCGCCGCCGGGTAAGAGCGTTTGCAGGCGAACATCGCCGTCCTGATAAGACTTTACCGTCTTCGTCGTTAGGCTACGCAGAATGTCTTTGTCTTCGCTCCAGTACAGATTTTGCTCATCGAATACCGTCTTAATCATCTCGTTCTTAAACACCAGTTGCTTTAACAGGTGCATTACGAGGTCGGCATCTTCGGCGGGCGTATGCTGGTTACGCTGGCAGTATTGCTGGAACGTAGCATCCTGCCGAATGTCCTTAAAGAAGGGGCGGATGTATTGTACCCGGTCTTCTTCCGTCCATTTCAAGTTCCGGCGGATGACTTCGTTTTCAAACGTAGGCATATCCCGCAGCGCATGAATAAATTGGTTACTCGCCAGTACACTCGTATTCAGGCCTTCGTCCAGATAGCGGCGTTCCTGATACAATTGAGCTTCTTCGGCCAACTCCAGTAAGAGCAGCAAAATCATCAGATACTGATCATAAATGCGTTCAATATCTGCTGTCGCATCGCGTACGAAGCGAAGGCGGTCCTGCTGGGTTTTCTGCCGGTAATAATTCAGAGCTTCCGTAGCCACCTGACGGGCCATCAGCGGAATTTCTTCTTCGGTATCTTTTTTGGTAACCGACTCCTCCAGTTGCATCAGGGCCAGTTTCCGAAGGCCTTCAAAGCGTTCGGGGTCCTGACGTTCCATGGAATTGAGGTCGGGTTGCAGGGTTTCAACGATGAAATCCTGGGCTAGTTGGTAGTTGGAACGTTCAGCCTGATACAATGCATAAAGTGTTTGCATGGCCTTGATTCGCAACGTCCTCCGATTCAGCATATTCGGTAAAAGCGATTAGTCAAAGAACTTGTTTCGAGCCGCAAAGGTACGAAATTCAGCGTAGAGTTTAGAGTTTTCGGTTTGGAGTTTTCAGTTTTTGCCGCTCTCTATTCCACGGTTTTAGCTTCTTCCCAGAAAACATTTTGCTTTGGGAAGTTAGTATTCGAGGCAAGCTCGCTTCTACCTCTCAATCCGCTCTTCCAGCAAGCATCAACTCACTCTTTTAAAAACACTAACCCGGTAGGCACAGCCTACCAATTAAAAAGTCCGTAGCAAATGCTACGGACAACCCGCCCCG
>NZ_NMPS01000112.1:0-454 GCF_002261125.1 Siphonobacter sp. BAB-5385
ATCGGCATTATCATCCACGATCAACAGGCGAAGCGGGGCGGTAGCGACTTCCTCGTTTATTGTAAGGAGGGTTTGTTCTTCGTTTAGCGTAGGCAAGCGAACGATGAACGTACTACCTTTGCCCAGTCCCTCACTCTGGGCCTCTACGGTTCCGCCGTGTAGTTCGACAATCTGCTTGACCAAGGTAAGCCCCAGCCCCAGTCCCCCTTCGGAGCGAGCCAGCGAGTTATCAGCCTGCACAAACAATTCAAAGATCGAAGTCAGCTGATCCGGCCTTAGGCCAATGCCGGTATCCTCAACGCGTAAAATAGCCTTGTAGCCCTGGTGTTCCAGGCTTAAGTGAATCTTGCCCTGTGGGTGGGTATAGCGAGAGGCATTCGTCAGCAGGTTCATCACCATTTGCACCAACCGCGTGGCATCCCCTTCCATCTCAACCGGACTAGCCGGCAGACTC
>NZ_NMPS01000113.1:0-454 GCF_002261125.1 Siphonobacter sp. BAB-5385
ATCGGCATTATCATCCACGATCAACAGGCGAAGGGAACCTCTCACGGCTTCTTTTCTTATCGTAGACGGCGATTGCCCTTCCGTTGAGGTGGGCAAACGAACGATGAACGTACTGCCCTGGCCCAGTCCCTCACTCTGGGCTTCTACGGTTCCGCCGTGCAGTTCGACAATCTGCTTAACCAAGGTAAGCCCTAGACCCAGTCCCCCTTCGGAGCGGGCCAGCGAGTTATCAGCCTGCACAAACAATTCGAAGATCGACGTTAATTGATCCGGACTCAGGCCAATGCCGGTATCCTGGAGGCGTAAAAAAGCCCTAGAGCCCTGGTGTTCCAGACTTAAGTGAATCTTGCCTTGATTGGGAGTATAGCGAGAGGCATTGGTCAAAAGATTCATCACCATTTGCACGAGCCGCGTGGCATCGCCTTCCATCTCAACCGGACTAGCCGGCAGACTC
>NZ_NMPS01000114.1:0-22832 GCF_002261125.1 Siphonobacter sp. BAB-5385
ACGGGGCTAATCACATTGAACCCCTCCGGGGTTAGCGAGTCCCGGCCGGGTAGGCACACTGGTGCAGGTTTCCAAACTTGTACCTACTATAGGGGCGTTTATAACTGCCTTTGTAATCATCGTCCTGATAGCCTTTTCCTCACATCGCATTCAGTTCTATTAAGGAGCATACACAACCCCGAAGGGGTTCAATAAAAATAGCCAGGGGTACAACCCCTGGCCTGCCAGTAACTCTAAGCGAAACCAAAATTATTATCGGGTTTATTCATCGCTTCAAACCTGTTCAAACAGCCGCAACGGTATCGAAATTAGATAAAATGGCCCCCATTAGGAATAGTTCAAACGTTTCAAACCATCTTCAAACCCACCCTAATGCCGGATTTCCTTGGAAGGCTTCCGCTCCTCCGGTATCGCTCCGGTAATGGTCAGTTTCACGGTATCGATTCGGGCGTCCTTCATTTCCATGATCTGGAACTGGAATGGATATAAAATCACCACTTCGTTGGGCTGGGGTAAGTCTTCGTTTACTGTAATGATCAGGCCACCCAGCGTATCGTAATCGCCCTCGGGAAAATTCCAGCCGTACTTATCATTGAGGTAATCGATTTCGTGACGGGCCGAAAGCAGGTACGTGCGGTCATCAATTTTCTTTTCTACCCAGTCTTCCGAGTCGTCGTATTCGTCCTGAATATCACCAAAAATCTGCTCGATAATATCTTCCAGACTCACCAGTCCCGAAGTACCGCCAAACTCGTCTACGACCAGAGCCACACTTTTGCGTTCCTGCGTAAACTTGATCATCAGATCCTGAGCCGACATGGCTTCCGGTACAATCAGAATCGGATTCAGTATACTTTCAATATCCTTGGGTTTCTTGAATAAAGCCAGACCGTGGCAATACCCAACGACGTCTTCAATGGTTTCACGGTATACCAGAATCTTCGAATGCCCACTCTCCTGTAACATCTTTTTCAGGCCTTTCATGCCTTCTTCAATATCCACAGCCACGATTTCCGTGCGGGGAATCATACAGTCCCGAACTTTCACCTGCCGAAACTCCAGAGCATTATTGAAAATTTTCGTATCCACATCGGCTACTTCTTCCTTTTTGCCTTCGGGAACGTTAATATTTTCCAGGTAATTGGATAAATCCGTTACCCCGAAAATGGGTTTCACTTCCGAATAATTCAGCCGTAATACGTTAACAATAAACCACCGGGAAGCCGATACAATCGCGAATACCAGTGGATACATCGCGTAATACACCAGCCAGATAGGAATAGCGAGCACTTCCAGAAATACGTCCGGATTGAGCAGAAACAAGGATTTCGGCGTAAACTCGGCCACGGCCAGAATCAGAATTGTTGCCAGCAGAGCAGGTAGCAGAATGCGTACCAGATCGTTATTGAGAAAACGTAGCGAATCGGGTAACTGCGAGAGCCAGAGTTCGAATTCATGGTGCAAAAAACCTTCCATGTAAATCCCGTATACGACCAGAGCCAGCGTATTGCCGATCAGCATCGTTCCGATAAACTTGGATGGTTGTTTGAGAAAGGCTGACATAATCTGCCCCGTTACTACGCCCTGCTTGGCCTGAAGTTCGAAGTACAGTTTGTTGGCGGATACGTAAGCCATTTCAATGCCCGAGAAAAAGGCAGAGGCCAGCATGGAAATAAGGATAATGAGAAATTCCTGGGAAGTCATCCGGTAACACAGGCATCTGCCTGCGGAAGTTTGGTGCAAAATACGCGTTTTCCGTGAAGTTGCGTACGCGAAAGCTTCGAAGCTTTTTTTCGAGCTTTCTACAGAAAAACCCCACTTCCTGGGAAGTGGGGTTTTATCTTATTTTTTCTTTTTCGTTTTTACATCGGGTACTACGGGTGGCGAAGCTTTTCGTTCTTCTGCCATTCGCCGGTTTTTATAATATTGAAACCCCAGCAGGGAAACAATCGAAAACATTAGCCAGAAATACGACTCTTTCCAACTGACTACTCCGGCGATGAGTTCACTCACCCAGATCATTAAAAATCCCAGACTGGCCGAGAGTAACAGGATTTCTTTCAGCGTAAAACCTTTCATTGTACTACTTACTTTCTTTAAAACGACGAGTAGTAGAAAGGAACATACCTACGACGAGCAGACCCGTACCAATCCAGAGCAGATTGATATGCGGTTTTTCAATCGCTTTCATGACGATGTAATCCCGCTGCGTAGTATTGATGTTGAACGAGAATAATCCCGTCTTCGGATCGATCTGAGCGAGTTGAATGCGTAAACCCAGTTCATCGCTGGTAGCAGCTTTCAACCCAACCGTACGGTCTTTAATGAAGTACGTTGGTTTGATGGGTACACTCCGGCCACTCTTGTCGAATACATCAATCTGAGCCTGTACGGCGGCATCCTGCGGACCTAACTCAATGCCATCAACCTGACGGATGGGTTCGATACCCCGGAAAATAGCTACGTAATCGTTCAAAATTAAGGTATCACCTACCGATACCGATTGCGTTTCGGTGGGGCTCCACTGTTTTTCCTGGTTCGGCATTGGAGCATCCGTAATGTGCGTGTATACATCGCGGGTCAGTTCGTGACGAATGGAGGGAGAAACGGCGTTACCCATCCGTGGATTCACCTGTACGCGGGGGTACAGACTGAAAATCTTTCCATCCTGCTGCCGATATTCGACTTCGTAATACGTGTTTTCGGGGAAAACCGCCAGCGTATCGCCTTTCTTGTGGTACGTTTTTCCATCCTTCACAATATCTTGTTTTGCTACGGCGTGGAAATCGTTTTCAATCAGCTCCACGGAAGATTTGGGCAGATAACCGGGTACATCGCGGGCCTCGATAAACTGTCCTTTGTAGGTCACTAAGTACTTATCCAGTTGTTGCGGCTGGTTCATCCAGAGCAACTGGTTTTCTACGTTTTCTTTCGTATCGACTTCCTTGCTATTGAAGATGATCAAACCTGATTTATTCTGGGATACGATCTTTGAATAACCCGAAGAGAACAAAATACCAACCAGCATCAGAGCTATGCCAATGTGCGATACGGCTCCACCCGAAAGCTGCCATTTGCCCTTCAGAACCGTCAGAATAGTCGAGAAGTTGATCACCAGCGAAAATACTGCCGCCAGTAATAAGACGATGTATACCCAGTTCCAGGCTCCCATCTGCATCGCAACGAGCAGAATGGCCGTCAACATCAGTGTAATCATCAGGGGCGTTGAGAATACCTCCCAGGGACCCAGATTAAAGCTCATCCCCCGGGTCACGAGTACCTCGTTTTCAACCGTGGCGGCCTTCTGTTCCGTTTTCACTTTACCCCACCAGAAGTACTGACCGATGGCGTTCAGGATCACGATAACTACGAAGAACCAAAGCTGGAAATCCGTATAGTGCTTCACCTGATCAGCGGGCAGAGCCAGGTTTGACTTGATTCCAAAGTTAGCGACCAGGGCATTGTATACCGGAATGGACGTCGTTGTAATGACCTGGAATGCGGCCAGACAGATCACCGTCGCCCCACAGAAAATCCAGAATTCACGGCTATACGTAGAGATTTCCTTGTCGGAACTCGGTATATCTTTCCAACGCCAGGCCAGTAAGGCAATGGCTCCTACCGTGAACGTTAGCAGGTAAATCAATAACTGACCCGAGAGTCCTAAATCCGTAAACGAGTGGACGGACGCATTTCCCAGAATACCACTCCGCGTCATAAACGTCGCGTACAGAATCAGGATAAACTGAGCGATAATCAGAATGCTGGAAATCTTAAGCGTACTCTTGTTGGTCTGATAAATGATCAAGGTGTGCAGAGCTGCTACCAGTACCAACCAGGGTACGTAGATACCATTTTCTACAGGATCCCAGTTCCAGTAACCGCCAAAGTTCAGCGTTTCATAGGCCCAGATGGCTCCCATCATGATACCCACGCCCAAAATCAGCGAACCTAAAGCCGTCCAGGGCAAAGCCGGTTTGATCCAGCTTTTATACTCTTTCCGCCATAAGCCAGCAATGCAAAAAGCAAAAGGAACCAGCGTCAGGGCATAGCCCAGGAACAAGGTCGGCGGGTGAATTACCATCCAGGGGTTCTGGAGCAGGGGATTCAAGCCGTTGCCATCTTCTGGAATAAAGTTGGGTTTCAAGGCCCAAACCGGCCACTCGGGGTGAGCTTCGCGTAAGAGCAGGAAGGGCGATGAACCAATTTTCATCTCCAGTCCCGGAATGACTACGCCCAGAATCATGGAGCAAAGGAAAGCCTGTACCAGCCCAAATACGGCCATGGTTGGGGCTTCAAAGCGTACTTTTCCTTCGTTTTTACTTTTACCGAAATACGCAATCAGCGTTAGGCCAATCATCGCCAGCCAGAAAATCCAGAGTAGAAAACTCCCTTCCTGATCCTGCCAGAAACTGGATATTACGTAATAAGCCGGCAATGAACGCGAGGAGTTATCCCAGGCGTAGTGGTACTCGTAGTAGTGGTTATAGATGATCCAGTACAGACTGACGACCACCGTCACTACGGCTACTGCATGGGCATAGAAGGAGTAGCGGGCAAACCGCTGCCAGGAACTGGCCTCCAGGGTATTCTGGGAAGCTTTTACGTAGGCAAACGTTGCCACCAACGCCGTGATAAACGAAGTCAGAATGGCTAAGTGGCCCGTATTTCCAATCCAGTAATGCATAAATGTTAGGATAGAATGCGTGAATGGGCGAAGGCAGAAATGATGAATTCCTGCCTTCGCTCATCAATTTATTTCATCGCCGTTGGGGCTTTGGCATCGTTGTATTTGGAGGGGCATTTCAGCAATACCTGATCGCAGGCAAAGACACCGTTTTGCATCCGGCCCACGACCACTACTTTCTCGGACTTTTCAATATCCTGGGGTTTGGGTTCGTGGTAAATAACGGTACGTTCTACACCCAGATCATCCACCAGCGAGAACGTCAGCAGGTTGGCATTCACGGCTGGATTGTACTCCATATCCAGAATTTTACCGGAAGGATCTTTTTTCAGATTACCTACCACGTGTACTTTACTTTCGTTGCCTTCCTTAGCCATGGATTCGGCTTTGGCGAAATCAACGTACGTACTGGCATCGCCAGCGGTAGAGAGAAGAATGAAAATAGCCGCAGCAATCACGGCAATACCTAAGAGGTGTATTTTTTTCATTTGTTTGCTCGAAAGGATAACGTTGCGGTTTGCAAGCAATGAGAGGTACGACTAATGTTTAATCTCTTTCTCCAGACGGGAAAGCTTCCGATCCAGGTTCAGCAGGTACAGAATCAACCCGATGAGTACGACCGCAATCACGGCTACTACCACGAAGATTTTTCCGTTGGAACGCATGGTATCGGCCATTTCAACATCCTGCTGAGCAAAAAGGTTGCCCGACAAGAGGCTTAACAATAAAAATAATCCTGCTTTTTTCATGAATGAGGGGGGCATCTGATCACGCGTTCAAGGGTAAAGTAATGAATGCGACTCCAGACAGCCCATTAACTTTTTAAGAGTACAAAATGAGTTCACATTACGGGTACCCACAATGACTTTGCTTACTTATTTTCTACAATTTCGTTCAGACGACGGTACCGAATCCGCAGGGACGAAATCCAGTACCCAAGCAGGATCATCCCGATTACTGCCGGGTAAAAGACCAGTTTCATTTTATGATCGGAATCGTAAATCTTGAAACCGGGGTTACTACCATTGCCGGGATGGAGTGAATTAGAAGCCAGTCGCGGCAGAATGATTGTCAGCGGAATAAAAGCGGCAAAGGCAAAAATGTTGTATACCGCCGAGATGCGGGCCCGTTGCTGTTCGTCACGGAAAGAGCCCCGCAGTACCCAATAAGCCAGGTAAATCAGCATGGCAATTTCGGTGGAAAGCAACTTCGGGTCCTGCGGTAGCGGACTACCCCAGGTGTAATTCCCCCAGATGGCTCCCGTAATGAAACCCAGGATTCCAAAGATCAATCCCGTATTGGCCAGCTCCACCGACTGAATATCATCGTCAATCTCTCCCTTCCGCAGGTACTTGATCGCATACCAGACCGACAGGACCAGCAGCAGAATCATCGCAAACCACAGGGGTACGTGAAAATAAAGGTTACGGGCGGTTTCGTAGAGAATCGGCTGGTGCGGAATGGGCAGCAGCAGACCTCCCGTATACACGTAAAAAAGCAATAACATACAAAGGTACTTCCACCAGGCCATCTTGATCCGTCAATGATTAGAATACTAAAACATTACTCAGCTTTTCCAGATAAACGGAAACAGTATCAGGGACAGTACCCAGACAATGCCGTTTAGTGCCAGTAAGGTGAGTATTTCATCGCTGCTGGAACCCCAGTCGAGCCCATCGAGGGCATTCTTGGAGAGCTTCAGCAACATCAGTAACATGGGAAGGATTATGGGAAAACTCAACACGGACATCAGCGTCGGCGAATTCTCGGCCTTGCTGGCAATACCGGCCACCATCGTTAGCGTTCCGGCAAACCCCAGGGCTCCGAGTACAATCGCCACCAGATACATCCCGACATCCCCTACCGGGTTGCCCATCACAAACGCATAAATGCCGAAGCCCAGTACGGACAAACCCAGCATCAGCACCGTATTGTAAATCATCTTGGAAAGGATGATTCCGACCGGACTCGCCAGCGTGTAGTAGTAGAGCAGTCGTCCGGCCCGCTCCTGCGTAAAGCTCTTGGCAATGGCACTCACGGCGGTAAACAACTGAATGATCCAGAAGAGGGTATTCCAGGTAAGCGGTTCCAGTCGATTGGACTTCAAACGAAAGCTGAGGTAGCACACAAAAATAGTACTCACCAAATATAACAACATCCCGTTAAGGGCGTTTCGTTGCCTCCATTCGAGACGTATTTCTTTCGCTATCAGAGCGTTAACTTCCCGCATACTGGTTTCACTCGTTCAGCCAAAAGGATTGGCAAATGCCTCCGGTTTTAGCCGCCTTTTACCTTCCTGTACTTTCCCGCAAAGGTACGGTACAATTCGGCTGGTTGGTTGTATTTTTTATAAAACTGTCGGGATTGCTGGCCTTGTTTGGCGGGAAGCATTGCCTTTTGATCAGTAGGGTCTGACTTTACTCCAAAATGAAGCGAATGTGAAAAAATCTGGTTCGGGTTGGGAACTATTTTCTATTTTTGACACTCGTTTAGAATGAATCCAAATAGTAGTACAGTTTTCGGAAGGAAGTAAAAACTATGTCGCAACGGAATTTATCCCAGCTACGAATCGGTGAAAAAGGGATCATCGCCGGTTTTAAAGACACGATTCTGGCTTTGAAACTGTTGGAGATGGGATGCCTGCCCGGTACGGAAATCCGGCTGACGGCCATTGCTCCGCTGGGCGATCCGATTTGTCTGCAGGTAGGCGATTATATTCTTTCACTGCGGCTCGATGAAGCTGCGGTCGTGGAATTGCAGTAACTCTTTCCCGAGCTTTGATTAGTAAGTAATGGCAGATACCCCCATCATTGCGTTAGTCGGCAATCCGAACTGCGGCAAAACTACCCTTTTCAATGCCTTAACGGGCCTCCGGCAAAAAACCGGAAACTTTCCCGGCGTAACCGTTGATCGGAAAGCAGGCCTGACGCGTCTGGATAAAAATACGGATGCTACGGTGGTCGATTTACCCGGTACGTATAGTTTGTACCCGAAGTCGCTCGATGAACAGGTCGTATTGGATGTACTGGCCAACCCTTCCAGCAAAGATTATCCCGATGTAGTAGTCGTTGTGGCTGATGCTTCCAACCTGAAGCGTAACCTGCTTCTGTTTAGCCAGGTGGCCGATCTGGGCTTTCATACCATTCTGGCCCTGAACATGGTGGACGTGGCGGAAGCTCACGGATTGACGCTCGATCCGGAACTGTTATCGACTCGTCTGGGTGTTCCGGTCGTGCTCATCAACGCGAAATCAGCCGAAGGACTGGATAATCTTAAATTTACCATCAAGGGCGAATTACTCGAACACGCGGAACGGCCTAAACCTACCATGCAGTTCGAGAGTGTGTCCAAGGATTTTCTGGAAGAAGTCAAGGAAAAATTCGGTGTCAACAACAGTTATCTGGCCATGCTGATGGCTGGACAGGCCGAAAAATTACGTTTTCTTACGCTGGAACATCGCTCTCAATTACAGGACATTACCCAGCGGCATAGCTTTCAACATACGAATTTCCAGGCCAAAGAAACAGTCGATCGGTACGCTCTATTGGGTAAAATCGCGGACGCGGCCGTTCGTAAAAAAGATGGCGAGTTAAAGGAAACGTTCACAACCCGGCTGGATAAAATTTTACTGCACCCGGTTTGGGGGTACGCAGTCTTTTTTGGGATTCTGTTCCTGATCTTTCAATCCATTTTCTCGCTGGCCGAATACCCGATGGACTGGATTGATACCGGCATGGCGTCCCTCAATCAATGGGTGAAATCGGTCTTACCCGACAGTATGCTTACCAGCCTGCTTACCGATGGATTACTTGCCGGAATTGGCGGGGTGGTCGTCTTCATTCCACAAATCGCCTTTCTGTTCGTCTTCATTTCCTTGCTGGAAGAATCCGGCTACATGGCTCGCGTAATGGTGCTAATGGATAAGCTCATGCGGAGTGTCGGGTTGAACGGACGAAGCGTAGTACCGCTGATTTCGAGCGTGGCCTGTGCCGTACCCGCCATCATGGGTACGCGGACCATTCAAAGCTGGAAAGACCGGCTCATTACGATCATGGTAACGCCTCTGATGAGTTGCTCGGCCCGTCTGCCCATCTTCACCATCATGATCGGACTGGTAGTACCCGATCGGACGATCCTGGGGGTTTTCAATCTACAGGGTTTTGCTTTGATGGCTTTGTACCTGCTCGGCTTTGTTTCGGCCTTGCTTTCGGCCTGGGTAATGAAAAAGATTCTGAAGGTAAAAGAACGGAGCTTCTTTATCATGGAGATGCCCGTTTTTCAGCTACCCCGTCTGGATCACGTAGCCTTATCGGTTTACAATGCCGTGAAAGCCTTCGTACTGGAGGCGGGTAAAGTAATCGTTGCCATTTCCATTGTACTCTGGGTACTGGCCAGCTATGGTCCGGGCGATTCCTTTGAAAAAGCTGAAGAAAAGGTGAAGACCGAAAACCCAACGTTATCCGAACAAGATCTAAGTAATGCTATCTCCTCGGCCCAGCTCGAAGCTTCGTACGCGGGCCGTTTCGGTCACTGGATTGAGCCAGTGATTCGCCCCTTGGGTTACGACTGGAAAATTGGTATTGCCTTACTGACCTCCTTCGCCGCCCGCGAGGTATTTGTTGGAACGATGTCGACGATTTATAGCCTAGGCGGTGATGACGATACCAATACGGTGAAAGATAAAATGCGTACGGAGATTAATCCTGAAACGGGCGAGCCCCGCTTTACCCCGGCCGTTGCCTTCTCACTACTGATTTTTTACGTGTTTGCCATGATGTGCATCAGTACACTGGCCACTACCTACCGGGAAACGAAATCCTGGTTTTACCCCGCAGTTCAGTTTGCCTACATGACGGGCATCGCCTACGTAGCGGCCTGGCTTACCTATCAGGCCTTGCAATAGCCATAAAAAAGGAAAAGTGGTCAGTTATCACTGGCCACTTCTCAAAAAACCTAACGCTTGGAAAAGTATCTAGAGCACTTTAATTGTGACTCATCTTTTCCTTTACGACTTTGAAGCGTGCTTCTCCGGTATTCCTTTCTTCTATTGCTTTACTCTCAGGAGTCGAAATAACAAGTACTCAAACCTAATCTCTTGTGTATTTCGTGATCAATATGAAGGGGTTCCAGTATTCACTCCATAGTAACGGTCGTAACCTCTATTCATGGAGTGACGAGATAACCTTATCTAAGCTTTTTGAAATTCCTCAGGGATTTTCTCAGTTAAATAAGTGCTTCGTTTTTCGTTTTATCACATTCGGTTTACGAATATAAAAAGTAAAAGAGTTATGCCAAACGCCTAATGCCTTTTGTTTTTTATCAATTTACTGATATTCAAGTCATTATACCAGAAACAAGAAAGAGATACCAGGGCTTATTCGCCTCAGTCCGTGGATTATTTTCTCAAAAAAGGTATTTTTTTTCTCAGTAAAGTTATACATCCGTAGACTTGCCATTTTTGCAGAGAGGAAAAACCGGCCATTGATCTTGGCGGCTACTCGCGTGCCCGGTTGTTCGATGTACCGGTAGGATAAAAAGCTGACAGCGATTAAAAGGATACTCGCTCCGATAACGACTAGCCAGAACTCGATTACACCGAGCTGCTGAGCCTTCTCTTCCCCGATGACAAACATAAAAACAGTGTAAAGCACAATCCCGTGTAACAGATAAATGCTGTAGGTAACCTGCCCTAACAGCCGGGAAGTAGTAGCTTTGAGTATACCCCAAAGCGAATTTCCCGCCGCAATGCTCGTAAAAACAATCGTTGTACACACAATTTCCATGCTGTCGTTGCCTTTGAATGGATACACCAAAAGCGTCAGACAACCCAGGATTACGAAAGAGGCTGGCTGACTAGAGGCCAGAGCGACCAGTCGGGGAATACGGATCAAATAAACGGCCAGCCCTCCCGCTAGAAAGGTCAGTAAGTAATAGTTAAAAATGAGGTTATTGTAGAAGATTGAAACGACAATCCCAAGTAGTATAAAAAATAAAACGGGGTTAACTCTGGTACGATAAAAAACAATACCGATAAGCGGTAAAGAAAAGTAAAACAACCACTCATATACCAAGGACCAGGTAACACCCGCAGTGATTAAAAAGGTGTTTTCTACGCCATTGATGTTAGGAATACCATAGATCGAAAAACCGAGCCACTGTATAATTTCTGTAGCAATTAAGGAGGGACTTTCGCGTAACGTAAAGTCAGACCTAACGGCAACGATGCCTATCATTACGAGCATTGTAAATACATACAAAGGAGCTAACCGGAAGAATCGGGAAACAAAAAAAGCCGGCCAGTGAATCGGTTTTTCCCGGGATTCACTGAGCTTAAGAAAGAATAAAAAGCCCGTAATCATGAAGAAAACGACGACGCTGATCTTCCCAAGCTGAATATATAAATCGGAATCCGGTACGGCCCATTTTCCGGTATGCAGATACACGTACCAGAATGTGGCATGGTGCAGAAAAACAAAGAAGGCTAGATAACCTCTTAGCCCTTCGATGGTTACGTATTTTACTTGGACAGGTACTAAAACGGAAGATCGCTGGATAAGTAATAGGATTCCCAGCACAATCCCCAAAGAAGACAAGGCAAAAATACTATTAAAGGGGGACACGTTCGTATAAAGTCAGGTAGATTACTCCTTCAAATATACTTTAAAAATAGATAGCTGTACTTTACTTATAGTTTAAACGGTAGCAATCCACGTTACGCTTATGTCACTCGTTTTTTCCAGCTTCCCAATGATGGTCTCCCCTAATGCTTTCCGAACCATAAACTCCAAACTACACTGATTATCGAATTGCTGATTCAAAATGCGTACGTTGTCATCTTTCATCACCTTCATAACATCGTTCATTTGCAGATAATCGAAGTCAATGCGATACACTTCATTGACCGTTTTCTCGACTACAGTAGCCTGATGAATGGCCTCCTGCGTGGCCTGTTTATACGCGTTAATTAAGCCCGGCACACCCAATAGCGTACCGCCGAAATAACGAACCACCACTACTAAAATATTGGTCAGATTATTCGATAAGAGGGTATTCAGAATGGGCTTACCCGCCGATCCGGAAGGTTCACCATCATCATTCACGCGAAAGACCGTCCGGTCAGGACTCAGCCGATAGGCCCAGCAATAATGCCGGGCTTTGGGATGTAGCTCCCGCAATTCGGCTACGTACTGTTTAACTTCTTCTTCGTTTGCCAACGGATAGGCGTAACCGATGAATTTACTGCCTTTGTCCTTAAACAGGCCTTCCACCGGAGCCTCTATGGTTTGATACGTATCGTCTGCTGCGGTCATTAACACTTATAACGCAAATATTTTTTTCATCAGTACCCACTTTTCACCGGGCTGGGCGGCGGGAATGGCCTGCTGGTATTTCCACATCAGCTGCTCCCACTCCTGTACTCTCGGATTGGCGGCGTCGGCGGCAGCTTTCGCCTCAAAGGAAAACTGATCCGTCACTTCCATAATCATGAACAGGCGATTACCCGTCCGGTAAATTTCCATGGCCGTTACTTCCTGCCCGAGAATGCTCTCCTTAATTTCCGGCCAGATGACCTCGTGGTAGCGTTCGTATTCAGCAATCAAAATGGGGTCGTCTACCAGGTCAAGGGCCAGGGCGTAGCGTTTCATTCAACAATACAGTTAATTAGTATAGAGAGTGTGATTTTAGTAATTCCGCCGCTAAACGACGCGTTTCCGTATCCGTCTGCACGTAATCTTCGTAACTGGGATTCGCCTGATACGACACCTTTTCCAGGCACTCGCCAATCAGATCCGACATTTCCAGAAACCCAATCCGATCGTTTAGAAACTCGGCTACTGCTACTTCATTGGCCGCATTCAGAATGCAGCAGGCGTTCCCCCCCCGTTCGAGAGCGGCGTAAGCCAGGGCCAGGTTGCGGAAAGTTTTAGCATCCGGTTGTTCGAAACTGAGGGTCGGATAATCCATGAAGTTGAAACGGGGGAAATCCGAAGGCATCCGGTTGGGATACCCCAGAGCAAACTGAATGGGAAGCCTCATGTCGGGCAAACCCATCTGAGCCTTCATGGAACCGTCTTCAAACTGGACGAGGGAATGGATGATGCTTTGCGGATGTACCACTACCTCGATCTGCGGAGCTTCGAGGGCAAACAGCCACTTCGCTTCAATGACTTCCAGACCTTTATTCATCAGGCTGGCAGAGTCGATCGTAATCTTGGCTCCCATCACCCAGTTGGGGTGTTTCAGGGCCTGAGCTTTGGTGACGGTTTTCAGAAACTCCCGGTCTTTTCCGCGAAAAGGTCCACCAGAAGCGGTCAGAATGATCTTCTCGATGGGGTTATGAAACTCCCCGACCAGACACTGAAAAATAGCCGAATGCTCGGAATCGACGGGATAAATATTGACGCCTTTTTTCCGGGCGGCTTCTGTAACCAGCTCCCCTGCCACGACCAGCGTTTCTTTATTGGCCAAAGCGATGGACTTTCCAGCTTCGATGGCTTTCAGCGTGGGTAACAAGCCGGCGTACCCTACCATGGACGTCAGGACCAGATCAATACTTTCCATCTGAACGACGCTGGCCAGGGCCTGAATTCCACAGTAGACTTTTATATCCAGTGATTCCAGAGCGGACTGAACCGTTGGGAAAAGATCTTCATTGCCAATGACGACTACATTCGGCTTGAACTCAGCTGCCTGCTCAATGAGTAAAGCTGCGTTATTCTGGGCGGATAAGACTTCTACCTGAAAAGCTTCCGGGTGACTCCGCACGACGTCCAGGGCCTGCGTACCAATAGAGCCGGTTGAGCCCAGAATGGCAATATTCCGTTTTTGCATACGAATGGGTACTCTTTTTAAATGGGGGCTTTCGCTACGTTTTATACCAGTGGTTTGAGCTGATCCGCAACCGTACGGTCATTGGCCAGGCGAGGTACTTTATTCTGGCCGCCCAACTTGCCCTGGCTTTTCATGAACTCAATAAAGGCTCCCCGACGTAAGGACGTCAATTGAAGACGTTGTAGAATATTTCCGCTGATCAAATCGTCGTAGTACACGTTGAGTTTGGTCAGGTTAGTATCGAGATCCTGGCGGAATTGCTCCAGATCATGCGGCGGGTTGGCGAACTCAATTAACCACTCGTGGTACGGCAAACCGCCCTGCGGAGGGGCTACCTGCGGAGCTACCGTAAATTCGACCACCTGCGTTTCGGGCTGACGACTCACGGCATAGGCCATCGCTTTTTCAACTTCCTCCCCAATCACGTGCTCGCCAAATGCCGAAATGAAGTGTTTGATCCGTCCCGTTACAATAATCCGGTACGGGTCTTTGGAGACGAACTTCACCGTATCCCCAATGTTGTACCCCCACAGACCGGCATTGGTATTCATGATGACGGCGTAGTTCTTGCCTACTTCCACTTCGCCAATGCTCAGGCGACGGGGGTTCTCCGTGAAAAATTCCTCCACCGGTATAAACTCGTAGAAAATACCCTGATTGAGCAACATCAGCAGACCCGGATGCACCTGGCTGTCCTGATAGGCAATGAAACCTTCCGAAGCCGGGTACGTCTCAATGGAATCAATTTTCTTGCCGATGGAATCGTATAGCTTGGCCCGGTACGGCTCGAAATTCACGCCGCCGTACACAAAGAGCTGAAAGTCCGGAAACACATCCTTTATTTTCTTGCCCGTACGAGCCTGAATCCGGTCAAAGTACATCTGCACCCAAGGCGGAATACCCGAGATCAGTGACATGGGCTGGTGAATGGTCTCGTCAATGATCCGGTCGAGCTTGGTCTCCCAATCGTCAATACAATTGGTTTCCCAGCTGGGCAACTGATTCGTCCGCAGATAACCCGGAACGTGGTGATTGGAAATACCGGAGAGGCGACCCACGTGAATTCCGTGTTTGGTCGTCATTTCCGGGCTTCCTGAAAGAAAAATGAGTTTCTTATCCAGAAATTCCGAGCGTCCCGTTTCGTGGATATAACTCAACAGAGCATCGCGGGCACCATTGATGTGAAAACCAATGGATTCTTTGGACAAGGGAATGTATTTAATTCCAGACGTAGTACCCGAAGTTTTAGCGAAATACAGGGGCTTGCCTGGCCAGAGAATATCCGGCTCGCCGTGGGTTACTTTCTCTACGTAAGGCTTCAGAGCTTCGTAATCCCGAATGGGTACAGCCTGCTGAAAATCAGCGTGGGAGTGAATGTCTTTAAAAAAGTGATTCCGCCCAAACTCGGTGTTCCGGGCGGAATCCAGTAATTTATTTAACCAAAACTGCTGCGTTTCAGCGGGTTTACGTTCCCACTGACGACGCTTTGATATAACCCAGGCCGCGACGGGCTTTGCTAAAACTGACCGAATGGGTACCATGTACTAGACAATTGCTCTGTCTGCAAAAGTACGTAAACTTTGGGTTGTTCGACCAGTTAGACGTGATTCCCTACCAAACGAGATTCCACCTGATCCATGGTTTGGGCGTCGGTATATCCTTCATGCCGCCAGATTTCCCGACCCTTTCGCAAACCCAGTACCGTTGGGTTTGAACGGATTTTATACCGTTTAAACAATTCATCTTCCTTACCGCAGGCTACTCGTAGCAAACGAGCGTCTTTAGGGTGCTGGCTCACGAAGCTTTCCAGCACTCGTTCAGCCTGGCTTACCGAGGGGCTGTACTGTTGAAAAATCAACATCAGCACACACTCTTCGCTCTGGAGAAATTCTTCCAAAGTCATAACGTTCCGGATTAAAATGATTGAACTATGAAACTTGATACGGCCACTAACTCAGCTGGCGTTCATATTCAGCGTATTAGCTGTCTCAGATGAACTTCTGGTTACAGCCTTTCCTGGGTACGAAGCCTAACTCTTCTGCGTATTCTGCTTGCCAAAATACGCAACGTTGGTAAGCCCTGACCTGCAGAAACTTACCGAGGCACTTAGGAATGGAACGGCGGTTTGTTCATTCCCTTTTTCAGTTCAATGGAGGTGAGTATTCCGTTTCAAATCATCGTATCACCTGATTGGAAAAGCTTAGATGATTTGAGAACATAAGCATAAAGTCCTACTAAAATCTCTCTTCAAAGTAACGAAAAAAAATCAGGATTGTCAATGTTTAATATTACTTTATAATGCAATAATTATATTTTAAAAAAATTTATTTTACCGACCTCCCTTTTTATTCCCTATTTTTTAGTTGTAAGACCGCTTTTCTTAGAAAATTAGACGGAGCTCTCCGTAAAAGTTTAACGATAAATGGGGAATCGTGGGTCAGAAACCTTGTCAATTGCTGATCCATTCCTAATTTTGAAGGTCTTTACGAAGACATTCAAGCTGGACATACGACAGAAACTCTGAACATGAGAGAATTACAATTTCGGGAGGCTCTCCGCGAAGCCATGAGCGAGGAAATGCGACGTGATCCCCGCGTTTTTTTGATGGGCGAAGAAGTTGCTGAATACAATGGTGCGTACAAAGTGTCTCAAGGGATGCTTGACGAATTCGGACCGGAACGCGTAATCGATACGCCCATTGCCGAATTAGGCTTTGCCGGTATCGGCGTGGGGGCGGCAGCCAACGGTTTGCGTCCGATCATTGAGTTCATGACGTTTAACTTTTCGCTGGTAGCCATTGATCAGGTGATCAACTCGGCAGCTAAAATCTACGAAATGTCAGGTGGGCAGTACAATGCACCCATCGTATTCCGTGGCCCTACCGGTAACGCTGGTCAGCTGGCAGCCCAGCACTCGTCGAACTTCGAAAGCTGGTACGCCAATACGCCGGGTCTGAAAGTGGTAATCCCCTCAAACCCTGCGGATGCGAAAGGTTTATTGAAATCAGCCATTCGTGACAATGATCCCGTGATTTTCATGGAATCGGAGCAGATGTACGGCGACAAAGGCCAGGTCCCCGATGGTGAATACCTCATTCCCATTGGCGTGGCCGACGTGAAACAGGAAGGAACCGACGTAACCATCGTTAGCTTTGGTAAAGTGATCCCCCGGATCGTGATGCCGGCCATCGAAGAATTACAGAAAGAGGGTATTTCCGTGGAACTGATTGACCTGCGTTCGGTTCGTCCGATTGATTACGGTACCCTAGTGAAATCGATCAAGAAAACCAACCGTTGCGTCGTTGTGGAAGAAGCAGCTCCGCTGGCTTCCATTTCCGCCGAAGTGGCTTACCACCTGCAACGCTACGCGTTCGATTACCTCGATGCTCCCGTAGCCCGTGTAACGAGCCGCGACGTACCCCTACCCTACGCTCCTACGCTGATCGAAGAAGTTCTTCCGAACGCAAAGCGAGTCGTCTCAGCCGTAAAATCGGTACTCTACCGTAACTAGTACGGATACATCTTATTTTTAAAACCCCGTTTTCGTTAGCGAAGCGGGGTTTTTTAGTTGAATAATTTGCTCTCCTTCAGCAATCCCTCAAAGTTTCTTTAATTTACGCTTCCGGCATCCCGATTTATTTCAAAACCTAAAAGGCTCTGCAACGGTTGTCTTCTTTACACCCTTAAATTCAGAATTTTTGAACACTATGAAAGCAAGTACTATTAAAATGCTCCAGTCGAAAAAGGAGCAAATAATAGAACTATGGATGGAAAATCAGATGGAAGATCCCACACTCCGGGAAGATCTGATGTCCAACGAAGATTTACGCGTTCAATCCATCGAACTCATTGATACGTTATTGCATACGCTTAACGAAGGCAATAGTACGCAGGTAGAATCGCAGGACTTTGAACCCGTCTTTGAAATTCTGGCGGGTATTTCGTTGTCTAGGGCTCGTCAGGGCTATACGCCCCGTGAAACGGCCACGTTTATCTTTAGTTTGAAAGACGCCATCTTTTCCGTTTTAGGGGAAAATATTTCGGATCTGTCCCTTCTTAATCAGGAACTGCTGGAAGTTAGCAAGCTCATTGACAGCCTGGGAATCGTTACGTTCGAAACGTTTATTCAGGGAAGGGAAGAAGTCATTCTCCGCCAGACGGATGAAATTGCTGAAATCTCTACCCCCATCATTCGGGTTTGGGATGGCATCATTGCTCTGCCAATCATCGGTACCCTCGACAGTGCCCGCACGCAGATTGTGATGGAAAACCTGCTCGTTGAAATTGTCAATTCCGAAAGCAGTATTGCCATTCTGGATATTTCTGGCGTTCCGGCGGTCGATTCTCTCGTGGCTCAACACTTGATCAAAACCGTTAGTGCTACACGTCTGATGGGAGCCGAATGTATCATCAGCGGTATCCGTCCTGAAATTGCCCAAACCATTGTACACCTTGGGATCGACCTTTCTTCCATCATCACGAAAGCCACGCTGGCCAGTGCCCTGCGGCAAGCCTTCACGATGTTGCAACTGGAAGTTACCAAAGTGAGAAAAGATAAAAAAGTTTAAGGAATGGACCGTATTCCGATTCTTAAAATGGGCCAGTTTCTGCTGGTAACCATTCAGATTGATCTGTACGATCGGATTGCCCTCAATCTGGAAACGGATTTGGTACAGATGATTCACAAAACCGGAGCCCGGGGCGTACTGATTGATATCTCAGCGGTATCGATCGTAGATTCCTTCATGGGTAGAATTTTGGGCAACATCGCGACCATGTCCAAAATTCTGGATGCTGAAACCGTAGTGGTGGGCATGCAACCAGCCGTTGCGATTACGCTGGTCGAACTGGGTTTACCCCTGAACGGTGTATTTACGGCCCTGAATGTGGAGCGAGGAATGAATTTATTACAATCACGGCTGGCTTCCAATCCGGACGAAGAGGAAGACGAGGATGATAACCCTGAATAGAGATCGCCTCCTCATACACAAAGATCAGGATGTCGTGATTTTACGAAACCGGGTGAAAGAATACGCAACCAAAATCGGCATGGGGCTGGTCAATCAAACCAAACTGATTACCGGAACCAGCGAATTGGTGCGTAACATGCTACGCTACGCTCAGGGTGGAGAAGTGCTCATCGAAGTCGTAAGTCGTGGCCGCGAAAACGGCATCCGACTCACCTTCAGCGATCGCGGGCCTGGTATTGCTGATCTGGATAAAGCGATGCAGGACGGCTTTTCTACGGGTAGAAGTCTGGGCCTGGGTCTTCCCGGTACGAAACGACTCATGAGTGAGTTCTCCATTAAAAGTGCTCCCGGCGAAGGAACTACCGTGACCGTTATTAAGTGGAAGAATGGATAATCATCATAAAAGTTTTGCGGCCACGGATCGAAGTTATCTGGCTCTTTTAAAACGGGAAATTCACAGCATGGCTATCCAGCTGGAATTTCCCACGCGTCGGCTGGCGGAGATTGATTTGATTGTGGCCGAATTAGCATCCAATCTCGTCAAACACGCTACTGGTGGCGAAATTCTGGTTCGATCCTTCAACGAGGCGAACCAAAGTGGCATTGAACTCATCAGCATTGATCAGGGGCCTGGCATTGCCGATCCCACCAAAATGCTGGAAGATGGCATGTCTACGACCCAAACCCTGGGGCACGGGCTCGGTTCGATCAAACGTCTCTCGGATACCTTTCAGATTTATTCCCAGCCCGACTGGGGTACAATTATTTTGTCCCGCATTTACAAGGTAATTCCGTCGCGTCGGGTGTCCAGGCTGGATATCCGTTCCATTGTGGTACCCAAACCCGGTGAAACCCAAAGTGGCGATGGCTTTTTCGTAGAAACATCCCCGGAGCGGGTGAAGCTTTTTCTTGGCGATGGTCTCGGGCACGGTCCGGAGGCAGCTCTGGCCGTTCAAACTGCCATCGAAGCCCTGAAAGCGAGTAAAGAACCCCGCCCTACAGAGCTGATTCGACTCCTACACCGGGCGGTCAAGAAACCCGGGGCCTGGTGGGTACGATGGGTTTCTTTGATGCCAAAACTCGTACCTGGCAGTTGTGCGGCGTTGGGAATATTTCAACGACGCTGAAAGGGGCCAATTTCGCTAAAAGACATTTCTCCTACAACGGGATTATTGGGATGAATATTCCAACGTCCATGAACGAACAGACTCTGGTGATGGAAGCCGGACAATACCTGATTTTATGTTCGGACGGCATTCGTTCCCGCTGGGAAACGTATAAATATCCTCACATTACCAAGTACGATTTATCTATTCTGGCCGCTGCCTTATACAAAGATTACGCCCGTAAGACGGACGATATGTCGATCGTAGTCTGCCGTTTCAATTGATGATTATGCACGAGATAGCCAAAGTTACCCTGGATACCGAAATGGATCTCATCCTGGCCCACAAGCATACCATGAAACTGGCAGAGCTGACGGGCATGTCCCTGGCCTCTCAAACAACGTTTGCTACAGCCGTCTCAGAAGTTTCTAGAACGGCCATTGATCGGGGCATGGGTGCTTCGCTGATTCTGGGACTGGACAATCCGAAAGGGCAGGAATGGAACCTGGTGGCCTTGATCAATGATCGGCCCGAACACGACCTTGATGAGCATCAATTTGGCTTACATTACGCTCAAAAACTGGTGGATTCGTTTCAGGTGAATACCACGAGTGAGAATACCCAGATTTCCCTGTACTTCCGGATTTTCCCCTCTAAACGGATTACGGAATTAAAAATCAATCAGTGGAAGTCGCTCTTTCAGAATGAACTGGCCCTGTCGCCCTACGAGGAAATCAAGCGTAAAAACCGACAGCTTCACGCCCTGGCAGATCGCCTCAAGGAAAGCGAAAACCGCTACCGTACCCTGACGGATTCGCTCCCGCTGATTATCTGTACCGTCAATCCTCAGGGTAAGTTACTGTACGCGAATGAATGGCTGGTCACGTATACGGGCATGACCATTCAGACCATCAATGACCGACACTGGCAAGGCCTCTTTCACGCAGAAGACCCCGCGGCTCAGTCGGCGTTCTGGATGGATGCGTTACAGAAGCTTCAGCCTTTTCAGTTTGAAGTACGGATTCCCGAGGCCCAAACGCAGCAGTATCGCTGGCACATGGCTTCTTTTGCCCCGATGTTTGATGAGAAGAAAACGCTGACGCACTGGTCAGGTTTTTTCGTAGACATCCACGCTCAGAAAACCATTGAAAAGACGCTACAGGCCAACGAAGCCCTCAAGCACACCCAGCAGAAACTCGAAGAATACCAGCAGGAACTGGAGTCGAAAGTGATTGAGCTAAACCGCAGTAATGAAGAATTGGCTCAGTTTGCGTACGTAGCTTCGCACGATTTGCAGGAGCCCTTACGCAAAATTCAATCGTTCAGTACCATGCTTCGGGTGCATTACGCGGCAGATCTGAAACCTGAAGTGACCAGCCTGCTCGAACGAATGCACAGTTCCGCCGAACGGATGCACGGCCTCATCAAAGACCTGCTTACCTACTCGCGACTGAATACCAAACCGCAGCCTTTCCAGCGAATATCGCTGATGGAAGTCTTTACCGATGTGCTGGAAGATCTGGATTCGGTCATCCAGGCCAGACAGGCCCAAATTGACCTGGGTTCTTTGCCGGAGGTGGCGGGTAACACTCAGCAATTGTATCAGCTTTTTCAGAACCTTATTTCCAATGCCCTGAAATTTGTGCCGGAAGACCGCGTGCCGCAGATTCGTATCTACGCCAGCACTCCCCAGCAGCTACCATCAACGGTACTTCACGACAATCGCTGCGTGTGTATCACCGTAGAAGACAATGGTATTGGTTTCGATGAGCAATACAAAGACCGGATTTTCCAGCTTTTTCAACGCCTGCATACCCGCAGTGAATACGTCGGCACGGGCATCGGATTGACCATCTGTAAAAAAGTAGCGGAATTACACGGGGGCACCATTGAAGCGAGGAGCGTGCCAGGTAAAGGATCGACCTTTCGCGTGTATCTGTGCAAAGGCCAGTAAGGGCAAAAAAAAATGGCAAACCACGAACCGCTACAACCGCCTACCCTTGCTTCGGTCAAGACCTGGGGGATTCAGCAGGAGCTGGCCTGATTTGCCGCTGCAAAGATGGTTTTATTTTGGGCCGAAGTCAAGTCTCAGCGTAACTTTGCAGGATGAAAAAGTTTCGTACGCTTCCGGTATCTGCCCTGTTACTAGGCTTATCTCTCTGGCTGTCAAGCTGTAATTCTTCGAATAAACATTTAGAAGAAGGCCGAAAATTATTGGGTGAAAATAAAATAAACGAGGCTATTACTGCCCTAAATGAGGCCGTATCAGCCGATGCAGACAATGCACAGGCTTTAAACGCCCGTGGCGTGGCTTACTACCAGCTCAAAGATTACTCCAATGCCCTGCTCGATTATGAACAGGCCATGAAGGCTGATTCATCGCTGTATCTGCCGTATTTTAACCGGGCTAAACTACGGATTGCCCAGAATGATTTCGAGTCGGCAATCAAGGATTTTAGTAAAGCAGCAACGCTGGCTCCTGATTCTGCCGAAATTTATCTCAATCGTGGTTTTGTATACGCCGAGCTAAAGCTGCCCCAGAAAGCCACGCCCGACTTTGACAAAGCGGTACAACTGGCTCCGAAGAACGCGGAAACCTATTTTGTTCGGGGTAACCTGTACCTGGAACAGAAAAACTATCCCTCGGCTATTCGTGATTACGAGCAGGCGGTTGGGTTACGTTCCGATTTTCCGAAAGCCTTCTACAACATGGGACTGGCCCAGAATCTGGTGGGCAATCGGGAAGCGGCCTGCTTGAGTTTTCAGCAAGCTAAAAAACTAGGGTATGCCGAAGCGGCCGATGCCGTTGCAACGTTCTGTAAATAGCTCTTTTCCTGATTTCCGATGAAATACCTGGCTTTACTACTGGTTCCCGTTTTCGTACTGTTTGCCGGCTGGCAATACAACGACCCCGATCCCCTGCTTTGGGGTACCATTTATCTCCTTGCGGCGTATGCTGCTTTTCGGGCTTTTCAGGGAAAATTCAACCGGGAAATGCTCCTGGTTCTACTGATTTGGTCAGCAGCCTGGGCCATTAGCTCCTGGTCGCAGATGACGGCCTGGGAAGGTTTCTTTTCCGAAGGGGAAGGACTCACGATGAAAACCCCCAATCAGGAACTAGCCCGCGAAGCTTGCGGGCTGGGAATTGTAGCCGTTGCCTACCTGCTTTTTGTAGGAATGAGTTTTACCCAAAAGCGTTCGTATGAACAATGAAAAAGGGGAGCCGATCGGCTCCCCT
>NZ_NMPS01000115.1:0-1890 GCF_002261125.1 Siphonobacter sp. BAB-5385
CCTATTACTCCATCGGTCGCGAAAAAGTTAATTGAATATCCTATACATAGCATAGTTTAATCCATGCTTCATAAAAATAAATCTAGCTACTACTAATAAAGTTTTTTATTAGTAGTAGCTAGATTTATAATATTGGGAATGATAAATTATATAGAGTAGCCTTAACATATAAACAGCTTATAGTATTTATACGTTAAGCGTAGTAATCAATTTATAACTTTGGATTTATTAATTTTCGCATTGTTAACATTGCCCCTAAAGAATTAGGTAGCCACTGCCCGCGATCTAAACTTACGCTTAGAACCCATTCTGTATTGGTAAGTATTTTTGTTTGTGTACTGATAGAAGCAATACCAGAAAATTGATTAGCCCCTCCCTTTATAGGATCTTTACTATATGGTCTGCCATAGTTTTTACTATAAGATAGCTTGGTTTGAAATGTAGTTAAGCTGGATATCTTTCCTAATAACCCTAGGTGAAATAATTGAATCTTGTTATTATTAAATGTTGAAAAATGGTTGAATGGACCCCTGATGTTTTGCCATTTATAGCTGGCATCCATCCATCTCGTAAAAAATGGAGTTCCAATACTGCGTTTTTCATTCGTCCATCCATTTAAATACTGCACATTGTTAAAATAATCATCGTTTCCTTTAGGGTATTTATCCCCACTTTGGTCCATAGAAGTGAAGTATTCAGCAGTAATTTGAAGTAGGCCAAACCCTTCAATTTTTCTGTTATTTTTCCATCGTACACCGTATATACCATCGGGTAGATTTCCAAATACAACTCCTGACATATCATCCCAGGGACGTTGTATATAAAAAAGTAAGTTTTCCCGATTAAGATTCAGCTCTAGTGCAATGTCAACAGAACCTAAATGATTGCCTGATCGATTAGATGTATCAAACTCAGTGAAGCCTTTCGTATTTTGTTCATCTATTTTACTCGGCCAGAAAGCTCTCTTGTAGGCTTCCCAATCTGAAGGTAAATGGCCATTATTTGAGACTTTGTTACCTAAATACTTCGAATACCCTCCCCACTGTACAAAGTGGTTCATACCTCCGTAAAAACGTACTTTCCAGGTTGGCTTACCAATGCGTACAAAGAGTGATTTAGCATGCAGATACACATTTTTCATCGAATCTGTATTACTAATCCAGCCGTGACTAATGAAGGCATTGAAAGCAATGATGCCCTGGGTGAAGTGCAAAGGAGCGTAATCTTTCGTACCCAGTCTGACCTGAGTAATGGGTACCGCATTTCCCGACCAGGCGTACGAGCCCGAGCTAAGTAGCGTATCCGTAATACCGTTAATTTCTTTTCGACGGCCAGCGTATAACTCCGCGTGTCCCAAACGAATGGCTGCGTACGCTTCGGGTAAGATGAAGCGGGAGGCTCGGTTCAGATTTCCAACTGCTTCCACGCCCGCCTTGATATGAGGTCTGCGATTTTGCCGGGCGTCTCCCCAGAGGGCAGTAGCCCCCAGAGTCACCAACGCTGAGGGTGACTCCAGGGGAACCGTTCCAAACTGATTGGCCCGCAACCAAAAGGGGGTACGTGAAGCAGTAGAAGCTAAACCACCGAGTTCGGCTTTATAACGAATACCCGGCGTAACCGTTGTATCATAAACTGGACGATTGAATTGACTGTAGGCGGGAAAGCCTACCAATAGTAACACTCCAGTTAAATAATTCAGAAGGCGATAAAGCTGCATACAAATGGCGGTTGAGAGCAGTTTCAGTAAGCGACTTAATAAAAATACCGATTAAAAACGTGCTTGCTCCGTCGGTATATACGAAGAATCAGGAGCGAAAGACTTATACGAAGTGAGCTCCCCGTTTGGAAGCATCGCTGACAAACTCCTTCACTTTCTGCTCCTTGTCCTTG
>NZ_NMPS01000116.1:0-21246 GCF_002261125.1 Siphonobacter sp. BAB-5385
CCTATTACTCCATCGGTCGCGAAAAAGTTAATTAATCGATTCAAGAGAGGGAAGAACTACACATCTTTCCTCTTTTTTATATACTACTCACCTTTGTATGAAACGTGTACTCATCACCGGAGCAGCCGGATTTCTGGGATCCCATTTGTGTGATCGCTTTATTAAAGAAGGCTACTACGTCATTGGGATGGATAACCTGGTAACAGGTGATCTCAAAAACATCGAACACCTTCGATCCCTTCCTACGTTTGAATTCATTCACCACGATGTATCCAACTACATTGATGTGCCGGGTGAACTGGATTACATTCTGCACTTTGCCAGTCCGGCCAGTCCGATTGACTACCTGAAAATTCCGATTCAAACGCTGAAAGTAGGCTCACTGGGCACGCACAACTGTCTGGGACTGGCCAAAGCCAAAGGTGCTCGCATTCTGGTGGCATCAACCTCGGAAGTATACGGTGATCCGCTGGTACACCCGCAAACGGAAGATTACTGGGGCCACGTAAACCCCATTGGTCCTCGCGGTGTATACGACGAAGCCAAGCGTTTTCAGGAGGCCATCACCATGGCTTACCACCGGTACCACGGCGTAGAAACGCGGATCATTCGTATTTTCAATACCTACGGTCCCCGTATGCGACTCAATGACGGTCGCGTGTTGCCCGCCTTCATTGGTCAGGCACTACGGGGTGAAGATTTGACGGTATTCGGCGATGGTTCACAAACCCGCTCGTTCTGTTACGTGGACGATTTAGTAGAAGGAATTTATCGCTTGCTGATGAGTGATTACGCCGAGCCCGTAAACATCGGTAACCCGGTCGAAATCACCATCAAGCAATTTGGTGAAGAAATCATCAAATTGACGGGTACCAAGCAACAGCTGGTTCTGAAGCCCCTGCCGCAGGATGATCCAAAGCAGCGTCGTCCGGACATTACCCGGGCTCAGCAAATCCTGGGCTGGGAGCCGCAGGTGACCCGCGAAGAAGGATTGCGTCGTACGTACGAATACTTCAAAAGCCTGCCCGAAGAAGAACTCTATAAAGCAGCCAACTACCGTTTCGGTACGCCCTATCAGGAAGGCAGCCACACGGTAAGCAAATAAGATAGATGCTTATAAAAAGAAAATCGCCCGTTGGAAGACGGGCGATTTTCTTTTTACTGCAATGAATTAATGATTACCGTTCATTCGCTGGGGAAGGGGGTGACCATTGCGGACCGGACTACTCTCCAGTCGAGCTTCTCGGGAGACCTCGGAAGACGG
Organism: Siphonobacter sp. BAB-5385; assembly: GCF_002261125.1. Taxonomy (NCBI): domain Bacteria; kingdom Pseudomonadati; phylum Bacteroidota; class Cytophagia; order Cytophagales; family Cytophagaceae; genus Siphonobacter; species Siphonobacter sp. BAB-5385. Next base: position 1,265 of record NZ_NMPS01000116.1, read on the forward strand.
AAGTTCGGTCAATGCGTATAAGTGCTGGCGAAGTCGGTTCCGACGTTCAGTCAGGTCCGTCAGCGGCGTCAGGAAGCTAAGTTTGTTTTCGAGCGTTCCTTTCTGAATCAGATGCTCGGAAAGACTGCCTTCGATCTCAGCCAAACGTTGTTGTTTCTGCAGGCGGAGTTTGCGTAAACGCTTGAGTTTCGGCCCCGCCTGTAACCAGCGGAACCAGAAGCCCTGAAGAATCGGGAAGGACACGCCCAGACATACGGCACCGGCTACGGCAAACAGCACGCCCGACAGTACAAACGAAGCCAGGGCAAACGGACTCGTGACCAGCCCCTGATTAAGTACATCCACCTGCTGCATCTGCTTTTCAACCTGCAAAATGGCCGAAGCTGAGGTTTGATCGGCCTGCTGTAATTGCAGGTTTTTGATGTTTTGGGTAATGGCCTGCTTCATTTTATCTGTACGATAGGCTTCGTACCGGAACCAGCCCAATACAAACAGCGTCAGTACGGAAAAGATAGCCAGAGTAATTTTGAATGAAGCGTACAGCTTCTGACTCTTCTCCTGATTCTGCAGGTACGGTCCTTCGATCAATCGATCGTAGACCGGTTTCAACAATACCGACACCATCGCCAGACCTACGGCGAAAAACCAGGCTTCCGTCGTATTCCGGATATTGAGGGCATAGGCTACAATCTCGTGCGAAATGATCAGGTCACCCGCTACGAAAGAAAGGCCCGCTACGAAATACAGCAGTCCCGCAAACAGCGAGTACTTCGGAGCCGCTTTCTTGTATCGCTCTTCCAGCGAAGCAATATCGGCTTCCGTTTCGCTGACGCTCTGATTTTGGCGGGCAATGTCTTTATTGATACTGTCGATCTTCACCAGATGCTGTTGCAGTGATCCATACGTTTGTTGCTGATCCTGGCGGGTTTGCCGGATTTCCGTATCAAGTTCCTGTATTTCCTGCTGGATGAAGGTACGCTGGTGCTGAAGTCGGTCCGACTCGGGCTGATGAGGGGGTTGGAATGAGTTGCCTTCGGGATGGATGGGTTCCTGTGCCATTCGTTTCTACAATTAATACATGGGTTAAGATTCCTTCTGAAGAATCAGAAGAAAAAAGGCCAATAGTAAAAAAGTAGAGTTGTTTCGTAGAAAAACTAAGCTATGGGTTGGGACCAAGATCCGGGATTAGGCACATCCGTCACCTATACAAACGTAAAAAGCGTCGGTTGCGTTGACTTCACAGGAAAAAAATATCAGTACGGTGTGAAAAAATGCAGTAAAACTTACGCCGTAAAGAGCTGTTTGAGCACCGTCCATAGTGCTTTTTTCTTGGCTTTATCTTCGTGCAAATCTTTCAGATGATCCACCATAACGAAGTTGATCTCTTCAACGGGGCGTATCTGGTACGGCATCAGGAATACCTGAATGCCCATTTTTTTGAGCGGCACACCGAAACTAAGCACGTGATGAACCGCCTTGCTACTCAGCAAAGACTGGTACTGGGACAACAGCGTTTGTGAAACATCCAGTAAATCGATAGTCTCCAGTGAAAGCCCAACGGATTTAAGGATGTTTTGCAGCAAATCGAGGTCCTTCTCACTCGGATTGTCTGTAAGTACCAGAAGTTGATGCTGGAAACGGAGGGGAGCAGGTTCCGGCGTTTGAACCGGAGCTGGTTTTTCGGTGGGCGGTACCACCACGGGTGTGGGGGTTGGTAGAGCAGGTTCCTGTACCTCTGGAGTCGGCTGGGGAGCTTCGACGGGAACGGCCGCTACCGGAACGGCTGTTTGTGGTACCGCCTGAAGGGGTTCAGCCACCGGCCTAGCTGGAACGTACTCCGACGGAATTAAAAAAAGTTGTTCGTCGGAAAAAAGCTGTTGCAGGAATACCGGGTCAGGTGAACTGTTCATCATGGTTCAAAAATACGGCTTCCCGATCAACTACTTATCATAGATACCTGATAAAATCAACTTGCAGACCAGAATCTGTACACGGGTGAATAGTTAACAGGCCTATCCCCAATTCTTTTAGCTTCTCTTCACTTCGTGGGTGAAATCCTGATTAGCCTTCGTGTTATAGGTGCCATTTCTCCGCGTTTTCTTCAACAACCGATTCAGCATTCAAGGCCCTGACCTGCTCTAAATTCACCGGAAAATTATTGAAGTTTTACCTGTGATTCATAGCTCCAAAACTGGCTTCGATACGAAGTGTGCAATAGTAGATTAAAATAATGAAACGTATAGTCAAGGTTAAAATCTTATCAAATTAAATAATATAATTCATTTTATTATTTAAATAATCCTATTACTTTTCAGTCAGGATGAAAAGATCTATTTACCTTTTACTAACTAAGTGTATATATGACACAATTGCTTCTACTTGAAACGATGCGAGAAAAAGTCCTTCATTTTTGGTCTTACCTGTTTTTTGAACGCAGGTTAAAAATGGTTCAGCCCTTGGTAATTCTATTAGGCCTATGTACCGCTCTACCCGCGTTCGCCCAAACAACAGTGCGAGGAAAAATTACGGACGACGCCGGCACTGCTCTGGTCGGAGCGAGTGTGGTCATCAAAGGGACTTCGCAGGGAGAGCTCACGAATAAAAACGGCGAGTATACCATCACGATCCCTTCTGGTACCACCGATCCTACACTGAGTATTTCGTTCATTGGGTACATGCGTCGGGAAATTCCGATTGGTAATCAGACGACCATCAATGTCACCCTGGAGACCGACAACGCGATGCTTTCGGAAGTCGTAGTGGTTGGCTACGGTACGCAAAGGGCTGGAGATATTACCAGCTCGGTGGCTTCCGTGAAGGCGGAAAATTTCGTGAAGGGTCCGGTTCGGGATGCCGGGCAACTTTTGCAGGGAAAAGTAGCGGGTCTGACGATTGGTACGCCCAGCGGTAACCCAACGTCCGGCTCGCAGATTGTATTACGAGGCAACACGACCCTGTTTGGAGCCAATACCGATCCGCTGATTATTATTGATGGGGTACCGGGAAATCTGAATACCGTAGCTCCGGAAGACATCGAGTCCATTGATGTCCTGAAAGATGGATCGGCCGCCGCTATTTACGGCGTTCGGGGTACGAATGGGGTAGTAATTATCACCACGAAGCGACCAAAAGCGGCCGAAACCAACGTGGTCGAGTACAGTGGCAACGTAAGTATCCAGTCCGTCGCCCGCAAACTTGATTTGTTAACGGCTCAGGACTATCGCAGTCAGATTGCAGCGGGTACCCGGGATGCCTCCTGGGATTTGGGAGGAGATACGGACTGGCTTCGGGAAATCTCCCGAACGCCCGTTACGAACATTCATAACCTGACCTTCCGGGGTGGCAGCAGTACCACCAATTACATTGCCTCCGTCAACTATCGGTACCTCGAAGGGATTTTCAAGAAATCGGATAACCGGACGTTCACGGGACGAATCGACGTCAACCACAGCATGTTTAACAAAAAGCTGGTGCTGAATCTGAGCCTGTTGAGCCAGCTCAACCGCTTCACGCAAACGGCCGATGGTGGAACCTTCAACGGCTATACCTATCGGCAGGCCGTCATCCGCAACCCAACGTCTCCAGTTTACGATCAGAATGGAAACTGGTTTGAGCAGCCCGGTAACTTCAATTACGAAAACCCGCTAGCCCGTTTATACGAAACCGACGGGCTGACCCGCAATGCGGATGCCCGGTTAATTGCCAACATCACGTACAATCCCATCAAGGATTTGAGGCTGAATGCTTTAGTTTCTTACAGTCGGAATAACAACAATGCGGGCTATGCGGAAACGAAACGACATATTTCTACCGTCCGGGATAATCGCAATGGGTACGCCGCCATTGGAAGCTCGCTCAACATCACCCGGTTACTCGAAACTACCGCCGAATACTCGAAGCAAATCGGTCTAAACCGCTTCACGTTGCTGGGCGGCTATGGGTATCAGGAAAATGAGTTTGAAAGCAGTTTTATGCAAAACTTCAATTTCCCGACGGACATCTTCAGCTACCACAACATGGCTCTGGGCAAAGCTCTGGCCGAAGGAAAAGCAAACATGGGTTCGAGTAAAAACGTAACCAACCTGATCAGTTTCTTTTCCCGGTTATCGTACAGTTACGATGATCGCTATTTATTGATGGCGAGTGTGCGGCACGAAGGGGCGAGTCAGTTGTACGGAGCCAAACGTCCCTGGGGAACCTTCATGGCGGGTTCCGTGGGCTGGCGGATTACGAACGAGGCCTTCATGAAAAACCAGACGATTTTCGATGATCTGAAGCTTCGGGCCGGGTACGGCGTGACGGGTAACCCGCCTTCATCCTCGTTTTTAAGTCAGGCCTTGCTAGGGTATGGTGGGTTCATTTACTCGAATGGCGAATGGGTGCGGTCACTGGGGCCGGTCACCAACCCTAACCCGAATCTTCGCTGGGAAGAAAAACATGAGACAAACATTGGATTAGACTTCTCGCTCAAGAAAGGCCGCATTAGCGGACAGGTGGATTATTACGTACGGCGAATCAAAGGCTTGCTTTACGACTACCAGGTGCCCAGTCCGCCCAATCTGTTTACATCTACGCGAGCGAACGTAGGAGTTATGGAAAACAAAGGACTGGAAGTACTGGTCAATTTTGTGCCCGTAAAAAACAAGGATTTCGAGTGGACGACTACGTTTCTGTTTTCCACCAACGGTAACAAACTGGTCAGCTTGTCCAACGACCTGTACCAAACGACCAACGATTACTTCACCACCGGAGGGACCGGCGAACCAATTCAGACGTTCACCAACATTGTCTTTATCGGCAAAGGCATTGGTGACTTCTACGGCTTTAAAGTCGTGGATATCGACGAAAGCGGAAAGTGGATTTACGAAAACAAAAACGGTGAGCGGGTAGGCTACAACGACTTTGGCCATTCGTTCGAAGACAAACGGGTACTGGGCAATGGTCTGCCGAAATACTACGGTGGCTGGAATAACAACCTGCGGTACAAAAACTTCGATTTATCAGTTACGATGCGGGGAGCCTTTGCTTACCAGATTCTGAATTTCCAGCGGATGTACCTGGAAAATCCGACGATTGTCAACTACAACCGTTTGAAATCATCGACTGAAAAAGTGTACGGAAAAGCAGTCCTGACGGCTCCGCTCGAATACAACAGCTACTACATCGAAAACGGCGATTTCTGGAAGATTGACAACATTACCGCGGGCTATAATTTCAATCCCAAGATCAAGAACATCCAGCGAGCCCGCGTATTCCTTTCTACGCTGAATACGCTCACCATTACGGGTTACAAGGGAATTGATCCCGAAGTAAACCGGAGCGGATTAAGCCCCGGCAACGACGACCGCGATAAATATCCCACGACTCGGACGTTCACCGCTGGTATCAACTTAACATTCTAAATCTGAACTTCATGAAAAAGATATTCATACCTAAACTGCTGGCTTCTTTGTTCGTCATCGGAACGCTTCCGGGGTGTACAGACCTGAAGGACGAAGCCTACACCACCATTATTGCCAGCAAATTCAATCCTACCCAAAATGACATCGCGGCCATCACCGGAGCGGCGTATTCAAACTGGCGATTTGTTATGCTCGACTGGGACGGTTACTGGCGGGCTCAGGAATTGAGTGCCGATCAGGAGGTCATACCGGGAAGACCTAATGGCTGGGTGGATGGAGGCGTCTACCGCCGTATTCATGAACACAAATGGACGTCGGAAGAGGGAATTGTCAGAAACACCTGGACCCGGACGTATGCGGGCATCACGAACTGCAATCGGATCATTTATCAGATTGAATCAAACCTGATTCCGGTAGGCGAAAGCAAAAATGCCGTCTTAGCCGAATTGAAAGTGTTGCGGGCATCTTATTACTACATCCTGCTGGATATGTTTGGCAACGTACCCCTGGTGACGCAGTTCGATTTACCGGAAGGATTCTTACCGAAACAAAGCACCCGGAAAGAAATATACGACTTCGTGGTGAAGGAAATTGAGTCAAACATTGCCCTGTTAAGTACGAAGAACGACGTTTCCACATACGGCAAATTCAACCAGTGGGCTGCTTATACGCTGCTGGCCAAAGTGTACCTGAACGCGGAAATATATGCCGGTACGCCCCAATGGCAAAAAGCAGCCGATGCGGCCGACAAGGTGATCGCTTCCGGATTATTTACCCTGGAGAGCAACCAGAAAAATGTATTTCTTACCGAAAACCAGAATTCGAAAGAAATTGTCTGGGCCTTTCCGCTGGACGAGAAATACACGAATAACTGGAATGCTTTCGATCTGCACATGCAAAGCCTCTCGCCCGAAAATCAGGCGACGTATAATCTGAGAAGTGCTCCCTGGGGTGGCATGAGTGCTATTCCCCAATTCATTAGCTCCTTCGACAAGGACGATGTGCGGATGAAACAGAACTGGATCCAGGGACCTCAGTACTCTTCAAGTGGCGTCCCCTTGATCTGTACGATGGGTTCCTTTAAAGATAAGCCGCTGAACTACATCAACGAGGTGCCCAGTATTGCCGGAGCCGAATCTGTGCACGGCTACAGGCTGGGTAAATTTGAAATCAAGCTGGGAGCCGAAGTGCAGCTCAGTAATGATTTCCCCATCTTTCGTTACGCGGACGTACTTTTTATTAAAGCCGAAAGTCTGCTTCGCTTAGGCCGGGCCGACGAGGCGGCTACCCTGGTGACGCAGGTTAGAAAACGGGCCTTCCCCAGTAATCCGGACAAGGCGGTGGTGACCGGAGCCCAACTGCGGGGCGGAAGTACGTATGCCTACGGAAGAAGAGATACCGCCCAGAGTACGCAGGAAGGCGGCGATGATATAACCTATGGCCGTTTTCTGGACGAACTGGGCTGGGAGTTTGACCAGGAAGGTCGCCGTCGGCAGGATCTGATTCGGTTTGGCGTGTTCGCTAAAAAATCCTGGCTGTCGCACAGTGCTACCAACGACCTCAGGAAAAACCTCTTCCCCATTCCGGTGGTGGAAATGAACAAAAACTCCAATCTGCAACAAAATCCGGGTTACTAAAACGAATTCTGTAAAAGACGTGTTCGTAGCAAAGAGGAGCTATCCGCGAGGGTAGTTCCTCTTGCTAACTAAAGGCTTTTCCTGGAGCATTGATCCGGAAAAGAACGAGGATCGGATGGATTAGGGGCCCGAGGAAGAGTAGTGTCTCCGTTCGCGAATGAATCAGGTAGAAGGCGTTTGGTCAAAATTAGCAGCCAACCGAGCGTTGTCTATTCGCCCAAAAGCTCGAAGAAAGCGTATCTTTGCGGCCTCATTCCGAACGTCATCGTCGGTAATTTTTGTACTTGAATGACACCTAAAGAACAAGGTTTTTTCTTTCCTGCCGAGTGGCACCCGCACCGGGCTACCTGGCTTACGTTTCCGCATAACGACCATTCCTGGCAGGGCGACAAACTCGCCGGTATGCGTCCGCAGTACATTCAATTCATTAAGGCTATTTCACAGGGTGAAAAAGTTTGTATTAACGCCAATAGTGAAGCCCTTAAAACGCAGATTATCGGCTGGTTAACCGAGGCTGGCGTTGATCTTAATCAGATTGAATTTTTGATTAACCCTACGAATGATGCCTGGTGCCGCGACCACGGTCCGGCGTTTCTGATTAACCCTGAAACTAAACAACGCCAGATTGTAAACTGGGGCTATAACGCCTGGGGGGGCAAGTATCCGCCGTATTCGGATGATGATGCACTGCCCGTTAAAATTGCTGCCTATCTGGATTTGCCTTACGTATCACCGGGCGTCATTATGGAAGGTGGATCGGTTGAATTTAACGGAGCGGGAACGGTATTAACGTCTAAATCCTGCTTACTCAACCCGAACCGAAACCCCCATTTATCGCAGGAGCAGATCGAAAAATACCTGTGCGATTATTACGGCATGGATCAGGTTTTATGGGTGGAAGACGGCATCGTTGGGGATGATACGGACGGTCACATTGATGATACCACTCGTTTCGTAAACGAAGATACGGTCGTAGCGTGCGTAGAAACGGATCGGAATGATGAGAACTTTGAAGTGTTGAATACCAATCTTCAAATGCTCAAAGAAATGCGATTGCTGAATGGCAAGCAGCTGAATATCATCGAACTACCCATGCCTAAACCGGTGTACATTAACGATTTCCGTACGCCGGGCAGTTACGCCAATTTCCTGATTTGTAACGCGGGCGTCATTGTGCCGGTATTCGACAATCCCAACGACCAGCGGGCGATTGATATTCTGGAGCAGGCATTTCCCGACCGCAAAGTCATTCCTTTACTGGCTAATGAAATCATCTGGGGTCAGGGAAGTTTCCACTGCCTGAGCCAGCAGGAACCCTTAATCTAATGCTTCATCGCTGTCCGTCGCATCAGACGGACAGCGTTTCTTATTATCGCATGATTGATTACAATAATCGGCAGTTTCGTACTGTGACTAACACCGAAAATGGCGAAGTCAGTGGCGAAACCCGTTTTCAATACCATCAGGAAGGAAACCTGATTTGGGCGGAGTATGCCGGAGGATCGGTACATAAGGGTTCCATCATTGGAACGGTGGACGCCCAGGGCCATATTGATATGGTCTACCAACACCTCAATACGACGGGTGAACTGCGTACGGGTCGCTGTCATTCCATACCGGAAATTCAGGAAAACGGGAAGATTCGGCTGCACGAAACCTGGCAATGGACTTCCGGCGATGCCTCTTCCGGTACCTCGATTATTGAAGAATGCTAACCCATGCGACCATCTTTTTTGCAAGTACTGGTATTAGGCGGTCTGCTGGTACTGAGTGCTTGTACCAGCCAAAAGCGGCATTCTGCTCCTGTATCCGTAACCTTTCAGCCCACGGAACTAAAAGCCCTGACCATTCAGGAAAAAATTACCCGGGCGGACGAAGTCATGCTGGCGTATTCATTAAGTGTATTGGATGAAAACAATCAGCTGACGGCTACGCAAAATGGCGTGTGGGGGGTACAACGCGTTCAGAAAGACGATCAATTTACCAACTTTCAGGGATTGTCTATTTCAGTACCTCCAAAAAGTAAAGTGGTGGCAACGGTGGTACTGATGGAAATTGACGATTACAGTCGGGCCCAGAAATTCGTGGGAGAAATCCGGAAGTATACGGGAGTGGCCGGTGCCGTCGCGGGCTTTTTTCAGGTGACGGAATTAACCAATCCCGTCGGCTATTTTCTGCTTTCGTTACAGGCTGCCGGACTGGTACTCAACCAGTCCCGCTGGATTGATCCGGATGATTTGCTCGGAGCCGATACGAAAACCTATACCTACGAGGAGTTACAGAAAGGACTGCCCGTAACGATTACCCCTTTAAAATTCAGTAACCACAGTCGTCTGGATCGTTACGAGTATCGGCTCCAGACCCGTTGGTCCATACAAAAGACTCGTTGAATTCTATCATGTTCCGGCCAAAGCCCGCTACCGTCAGAACTAGGTAGCACGCGGGAGTTTCCCTATCTTTGGACAATAATTCGGGACGAAAAACAGTTAGGCTCGGATGAACCCCAATTGCTCAGATATGTATAAATCACTTCGGTGGATCGCTTTCTTGTCTTGCTTTCTGGATTTTACTGCGTACGCTCAACAATCCACTGACCCGGTATTGATGACCATCGGTCCCAAAAAAGTGACGGTGAGCGAGTTCATGTATCATTACAAGAAAAACCCCGTCGGGGCCGACAGCCTCAATGAAAACGCCAGCCTACGGGAGTATCTGCCTTTGTTTATTAATTATAAACTGAAAGTACTGGCCGGCGAAAGCCTGGGCCTGGATACGACCGAGGCGTTCAGGGAAGAACTGGCCGGGTACCGCAAAGTATCGGCCCAGTCGTTCATTACGGATAAAAACGTGACGGAAGCTCTGGTGAAAGAGGCGTACGAACGGATGAAAGAGGAAATCAATGCCTCGCATATTCTGTTGGAAGTGGCTTCGAATGCTTCCCCCGACGACACCCTACGTGTGTACAATCAGGCTATAAGCATTCGGGAACGCATCCTGAAAGGAGAGTCGTTTGAAGAGCTGGCCAAACAGTTTTCGAAAGATCCTTACGCGGCCCGAAACGGGGGAACGCTGGGCTGGTTCACGGGATTACAAATGGTGTATCCCTTTGAAACGGCGGCCTACCAAACCAAGAAAGGCGACATTTCCATGCCCGTACGGACAAAGTTCGGCTATCACCTCATCCGGGTCAATGACCGCCGGACCAGTCAGGGAAATGTACAGGTAGCCCATCTGTTTGTACGCGTCGATCCCAATGCAACGGATTCGGAAAAGATGACGGCTAAAACGAAAATTGAAGAAGCGTACGGTGAACTGCAACGTGGCGTGCCGTTTGAGGCCGTAGTCAAGCAATTTTCGGAAGATGCCAGTACCAAAAGTGCGGGCGGGGTAATGCAGCCGTTCGGGACCGGAAAGATGCTGCCTCCCTTTGAAGAAGCAGCCTTTGCTCTGAAAAAGGAAAATGCGTATTCCGCTCCGTTTCAGACGCAGTATGGCTGGCATATTCTCAAGCTGGTTAAACGGATTCCTTTGCTCGATTACGCGGAAGTAGGGGGGTACCTCCGGACGAAAGTACAGTCGGATGATCGCTCGAACGTAAGTAAATCGGCCGTGCTTCGCCGGGTGAAACAGGAAAATAAATACGAAGAGAATAAAACGGCCGTAGCGGCAGCTCTCGAAAAAGCGAACCCCCTGCTGAAAGACGGCAAGTGGCAGGCTCCCGCCGATGCGAATCTCAATGGGCAGCTACTGTTCCGCATTGGTTCACAGGTATATCGGGTGAGCGACTTTTATAATTACGTCCAGCAAACGCAGCGTCCACAGGCCGGAGCTTCGCCCCAAAGCCTCATGCAGAGCTTACTGAACGCCTTCATTGAGGAGAAGAATCTGGAGTACGAAGAGCAGCACCTAGAAGCAAAGAATGAAGATTTCAGGGATTTGATTCAGGAGTACCATGACGGTATGTTGTTGTTCCAGATGCTCGATGAAAAAGTCCAGGGTCGCTCGCTGACTGATACGACGGGTCAACGGCAATTTTACGAGCAGAATCGTAATAAATATCAGTTACCTCCGCGTGTCAAAGCAACCGTACTGGATGCAGCTTCACGGCCCATTCTGGACCTGGCATTGAAATCACTGGCAAAAAAACCGTATGCTCTCAGCCGAAAAGTAACGGATCTGACGTTTCCTAAAGGACAAACCAAATTAACGGAAGGACAACGCGAGCAACTTTTTGACTTAATTGTCATCTTAACAAAGAACTACGACTATCAGGTGGAAATCAGCGGTCACGCCGATGCCTCTGAAGCGGATTCCTGCTCGGCGGGACGTTTACGAAGCGTAGTAAATGAATTAGTGAAACGCGGGAATATTTCGCCGACGCGGATTGTTGAAGTAGACGAGAGTAAATTCAAACCCGTTTCCACGACGAACCGCGATAAAAACCGTCGGGTGTCATTCGCTCTCTTTACCAATGCTCCGATTGACGTAGTGCGGCAGTTTAATACGCAGAAAGCCGATAACCTGATTTATCAGGAAGGCTTTTTCCAGAAAGGCGAAAACAAGTTTGTTGATGCAGTAAGCTGGAAAGTAGGCAAGCAAACCGTAGAGAAAAGTGGCCGGGTGGTGCAGATTGATATTCAGGCTGTAGACAATGCCCGTACGAAAACGTTGAACGAAGCCCGGGGCCAAGTCATCAACGATTATCAGGTCTATCTGGAAAAAGACTGGGTGGAGTCGCTGAAAAAACAGTTTCCCGTACAGGTGAATGAAAATGAATTGAAAAAGTTAAAATAGTTGATTGGGTTGTTTTAAAAATCTGGAAATGAGAAAAATTCTTGGGTTGCTGATCGTGTTTTTACCGGTGCTGGGCTTTGCTCAGGCGTCTAAAGGTAAAGTCATCGACGGCGTGATTAGTAAGGTAGATAATCACTATATTCTGCGATCGGACCTGGATCAAATGTATCATCAGTATCAGGCTGAGAACCCTAAAAACGCTCCGACTCGCTGTCAGTGCCTGAATAGCCTGATTATTAACAAAGTAATGCTGGCAAAAGCCGAGATTGACTCCGTAACGGTGGAAGATCGGCAGGTAGATGGTGAACTCGAAGGCCGGATGGATCAGATGATCCAGATGTACGGCTCTGAGAGAAACATCGTCGAGCAGTTCGGTAAAAGCCTGGATCAGTTAAAAGCAGAGCTTCGTTCAGACGTAAAAAATAACTTGCTGGTGCAGGAAATGCAGCGTAAAATCACGAGTGACGTGAAAATTACGCCCAGCGAAGTACGGAAGTTCTTTAACTCGATTCCTAAAGACAGCTTACCCTATTTCCCCTCGGAAGTACAGGTAGGACACATTATCCGTCTGGCCAAGGTTACGAAAGAAGAGCGTGAGAAATTACGCGAACGACTGATGGATTATAAGAAGCGGGCGTTGGCTGGTGAAGATTTCGCTAAACTGGCCACCACGTATTCGGAAGACGTAGGAAGTGCCCAGAACGGTGGCTTGTACGCGAACGTCAAACGTGGTACGATGGTACCCGAATTTGAAGGAGCCGTATATCGCATGAAACCCGGCGAACTCTCCGAACCTATTGAATCTGAATACGGAATTCACCTGATCAAACTGGAAGACATTAAAGGGGAGGTCTATACGGCCCGCCACATTCTGCTACGTCCGGATTATAACCGTCTGGACATTGACGAGCCGACGCATTTCCTGGATTCCATTCGTACGCAATTAGTAGATAGCAAGCTGGATTTCGAAAAAGCAGCCAAGGAATACTCGGAAGATAAGGCTACGTCTGACGTAGGCGGCTGGATTCAGGATCCCGAAACACGGGCTCCACGCCTGGCTCTGGATGCCAGTATGGACCCCAGTTTGTATTTTACCCTGGATTCCATGCAGGTAGGTACTTATTCAACCGTAACGCCATATCGGACTAATGATGGCAAAACGGGCGTCCGGATCATTTATTATAAAACAAAGTATCCCCCGCATTACGCTAACCTGGAAGAAGATTATCAGAAACTCCAGAAAATTGCCCTGAGCCGCAAGCGAAACAATGCCGTTGAAAAATGGTTTAAGAAAACGAAAGGCGAAGTGTTTATTCAGGTACGTGACGAAGATTTGAAGCAGGAGTGTGACGAAGTAATCGCCGCTTTTAGTAATTAACAGGGCTTTTGAAGTACTGAAGGGGTTTGACACCGCTGAAAGTTTTTGGATAAATGATCAAAAACGATTCAGCTTGTGTCAAACCCTTTCTTATTTTAGTGATTCTTTTGGTCTAAACCCTATTTAACTACGTATGACGTATTCTTCCGATGTCGAAGGAGTAAAGGCTCTCAATGAGGCGTATCAAAAGTTACATGCTGAAATTACTAAGGTAGTAATCGGGCAGGATGAAGTCGTACGTTTACTGTTGACCGCCATTTTTTGTCAGGGGCACTGTTTGCTGGTCGGCGTACCGGGTCTGGCTAAAACCCTGCTCATCCAGACGATGGCCGGTGCTCTGGATTTGAGTTTTAACCGGATTCAGTTTACGCCGGATTTGATGCCTTCGGACATTACGGGTTCAGAAACGCTGGATAACGACCGGAATTTCCGTTTCATCAAAGGGCCTATTTTCTCCAACATCATTCTGGCGGATGAAATCAACCGTACGCCGCCCAAAACGCAGTCAGCTCTGCTGGAGTCCATGCAGGAGTATGCAGTGACCATCGCGGGGCAGAAGTATTCGCTGAGCCGTCCGTTTTTCGTGCTGGCGACCCAAAACCCCATTGAGCAGGAAGGTACGTATCCGCTACCGGAAGCCCAGCTCGACCGGTTTATGTTCATGATTCAGCTGACGTATCCGAAATTCGAGTCGGAGCTGGCCATTGTGAAAGCAACCACTACCGATAACCGTTACGAAGTAAAACAACAGGTTACGGGCGAAGAAATTCAGTACTTTCAACATTTGGTACGACGCGTCCCCATTGCTGATAACGTGGTTGAATATGCGGTTCGACTGGTGCACAAAACGCGTCCACAAACGGAACTGGCCTCCCGGGAAGCCAATGAGTTTCTGGAGTGGGGAGCCGGGCCGCGTGCTTCGCAAAACCTGATTCTAGCGGCTAAGTGCAATGCCTTGTTTAATGGAAAATTTTCGCCGGATATTGAAGATGTACAGGCGGTAGCTTTGCCCATTTTGCGGCACCGCATCGTACGTAACTTCAAAGCGGAAGCGGAAGGCGTAACGGTAGAGGATTTGATTCGTAAAATTATTTAATTCCAGATGTATAAATGAGAAAAGCGGACCCAATTAGGTCCGCTTTTCTCATTTATCAATGGTTCCTAAACTATTAAAACTCAAGTTTCAGAGAATCCGGTTCGTTCTCCGTAACACTTTCGGTGGCTTCAGCTACTTCTGCCCCTTCTTCATCCCACAGCAAACGTACATTCTTGGCGATGTAATCACCCCGGTCATTCAGTGATAAAACGAATTCCACTTCGTCCCCTTCCTGTAGTTCATTGAAATCCGTATCTACCAGACTGGTGTAATGGAAGAACAGGTTATTGGGGGGATATTTGATGAAACCATACCCGTTTTTGAGCGAGTAAATGGTACTTGTCATTAGTTCGCCCGTATGCTCAGCCAGGGTCGGATTAGGACCTACGGCAGCATCGGCTGCCGGACGTTCAGCCCGGGGAGCGGTTTGTGGCGGCGAAGGTGGGATGACGAAAAGTCCATTAATCAACGGATCATTCCGACGTACGCGGTCTTCAATGATGTTCTGCATGTCAGCGTAGTAGGATACTTCTTCCAGCAGATCCTGCGACGTCCGGGTGACCATTTTCTGGCCGTCTTCCGTCGTATATTCAAAGTCCCAGCTCAGTACCATCACCCGCGTACCGATCGTATTCAGTTTACGAACCAGGGGTACGAAATCACCGTCTGAAGCAATGAGAACAATAATATCAAATTTTTTATACAGAGCCATTTCGTAAGCTTCCAGAGCCAGCCATACGTCAATTCCTTTTTCGTGGCGGTTGTTAAAGGTATTACGAATGGGCAGGTAATGCGTAGTAACGCCTTCAGCCATGAGCAGGTCATCAAAAACCCGATCATAAAACAGCATGTGCCCCCGTTGACTAGCCTCCTGAGCATTCAGACGACCGCGGAAATAATGGGCATCTACAATCTGGCAGGAACGTGTATCTGAATTCAACTCATCGGCAACCTGATTTCTAATAAAACTATGTAAACCTGATACGCTTATACGACTTTTACGGGAGTGGAAATAATTATAATAATTGCTTACGTGTAAGAAATAATTGCCGTCATAAAATACGCCAATTCGAGTAAGTGATAACTGGTCGTTAGCCATTTGATAGGGTATGTTTTATCGTTTTTATAGTTAAATAGAAATAATCCTTTTTACTCAGGTAAGTCGACTTAGGGTGGGCTAGATCTATTTTATCAACTTATAGGGCGGGTAAATTCTATCGGAACAAACCTGGAAATTTGGCGGTCGGATATTTCTAATTAATGACAAATTTAAGGATTAAAAGCACTTTTTGCAAACCCCTTCCAGTCTTCCTCCGTGTCAATATCTACAGAACCTAGAGGAAAAGCTACTTTTTTTAGCTGGTCAGCATATTTGTTAGCTAAAGGCTTCGCTCCACGATCGCCCGTCAACGTCAGCAACTCCGGAAAATAAGCTGATCCAAATAGCATGGGAACCCCCCAGTCGGAATCGTAATCCGACACCACAATACAATCGGCGTCACCGTTGTAGAGGTTTAGAATTTCCTGGAGTAGGGGCGTGTCCAGATGGGGCTGGTCAGTTAGTACAAACAATAGGGCATCGGCCTGTTGCTCGATCGCATACGTTGTGGCCAGACGTACGGATGCAGCCATTCCTTCCGACCAGTCTGGATTGAACAAAACCGTCACGGGTAAGTCGGCTACCGCAGCTGCTACTGGTTCGGCATACGCTCCCGTAATGAGGCAAACGGACGTTTCAGCGTACTGAATCCGCAGGACGGTTTGCGTTACGCGGTGAAGCAGCGTTTGCTCTTCCCATTCAATCAGTTGTTTCGGTCGACCCAGGCGACTGGAACGGCCCGCCGCTAAAATAGCCAGTTGTACATTCATTGTAGATGATCAGTGACGCCCGTCGGCGGATCAAACGCGTAGCCAGGGTAGGTGACTTCAACCAGGAAAAGTCCATCGGGCGGTACGGCACGTCCGGCTTTTTTCCGGTCTTTCGCCAGAATAATTTGTTCAAAATCGCTAACTGTAGTCCGCCCCCGTCCGACGTCCATCAGCGTTCCTACCAGGGCCCGTACCATACCCCGTAGAAAACGGTCGGCCCGTACATGAAAAATAAGTTCGTGTCCCCGTTCTTCCCAGCGAGCTTCCGTAATGGCACAGCGAAAGGTTTTTACCTGCGTATTTACTAGACTAAAACTCTGAAAATCACTGTATCTCAGCAGATATTCAGCCGCCTGATTCATGGCCGATACGTCGAGCGGAAAACTAAACGGATAAACCATGGAAGGGCGGAAAGGGTTTTTAAGGCGTGAAATTCGGTATTCGTACTTTCGGGAAGTAGCCGTAAACCGGGCATGAACGTCCGGACGAATGGGGAAAATACGATAGACGACGATACCGGGGGGCAGCATACGATTTGCTTTGAAAGCCACAAAATCCAGATCGTCGGTAATGGGAGCAGGCCATTCGAAATGGGCGAACTGTTGCTCGGCGTGAACGCCAGTATCCGTACGTCCAGACCCAACCAGAGCGACGGGATTTTTCAGAAGTACGGAAAGCGATTTTTCCAGGGTTTCCTGAATGGAAACCGCATTGGGTTGTTTTTGCCAGCCATTAAAAGCCGAACCATTGTACGCAAATGAAATCATATACCGCATCCGACAAAGGTACGGTGCGAAGCGGCCTAAATGAAAACAGAAACTTACTTCCCTAAACGAGCCTGGTATTTTTTGAAGTTAGCTTTAATGACCTGAACCAGATCATACTCCGAAGATTGTAGCACGAAGTCGTCGTCAATGGGAAACAATCGCATGAATTCTTCCAGGTCTTCACCATCCAGCTTGGTAACCTGATTAACCACCTGAGCGTTGTATTTGAATTCCGCGAGTTTGTGTTTCCGATCCTGTTGCTGAAGTACCCCCAGCTTCCGCAGGTTCTTAGCCCGCTTGCTGAATAGTTCGTACATCAGGGAAATCGGAGAGTTGGCCATTTCCATAATCTGCCCCGTCGACATATTTTTTTTGGCCAGCGGTTCTTTCAGGGCTTTCTCGATTTCGTATTTGATCTCGGCTTCTGATTTTGCCGTAATCTGAACTTCATCGAGTGTTCTTCCTTCGGACGTGAAAACGTACTGCTTTACGGTGGTGACGATATCATCTCCCGTGGAATCAACGCTAACCGTTGCATCATCACAGCCGTTGCAGGTAATGCGTAGCTGATCGCCCGTGCGAGCCATGATCAAGAAAGTACCCGTTTTATTCGTACGCGTCACATCCTGCGTTCGGAGGTTTCGAACAGAAGCCAGGTTGATGGGCTTTTTCGTGGAATCATTTAAAGCAACGCCAGTAATGTAGCGGTCCTGAGCCGAAACTTCGGAAATCAGGCCTATTCCTATCCATACGGCAATAAAGGCTGCGAATCTTGAGATCATTGTACGACAATTCTATCGTAAAACTAAGGCTTTCCGAGAAAATTGTCCAGCTTTCTCTGGCTTAGTAATTTTTAACAAAAAAGGGAAGCGTCTTAAGACGCTTCCCTTCGCTTAATTTCAGGTCATTCACCCGATTTCTCTTCAGGTACTTTTTCGACAATTTTATTAATGTCTCGTTCGAGCTGACGGGAAATTTGAGTTGGGTTGTCTACGGCTTTTTCTACCGAACCCCGCCAAACCAGCTTGCGGGTTTTGGCATCTACAATATCCAGTACTACGGTTCCAGCTTCGTATTTTTCCCGACGGGATCGCGGACCGCCGCCCCATCCATACCAGGACGGCCCCCAGCCTCGCCATCCCCAACGTCCCCAGCCCATGTAGGGACCATAGAGAGGAGCCGGATCAGATACAGTACGTTCTTTCTGTTCTACGAAGAAGTGGTATCCAATGAGCATATCCGGATTGCTCTCATCGCGTTGATAGCCCTTTTCGGAAAGTGTGCTCTCCACGGCATTTTCCAGATTCTGCGTGGCAATTTCATTATAGTAGACTGGATTCTTGCCGGCTTGTACATCCGAGTCCATCCAGGCGAATGTTTTGTATTTACTGAAGTTGGCTCGGCTGCTTTTATCTACATTGACAGTAGTACAGGCCATAGCTACCCAGAGTAGCGAAAGAAGCAGGAGTAGTTGATGCAGGAATGTTTTCATGGCTATCCATATCGTAGGTGTATCTGCTACGGTTAAAAACGAATGCCATAGGCTGAAATTGAGCAAAAAAATACCCCGCTCCGGGATGGGAGCGGGGTGCTTTCAGCACGCTAAAGAAAACCTTAGATTTTCTTAACGTTTACGGCGTTCAAGCCACGCTTGCCTTCGATCGTCTCGAAAGAAACACGATCATCCTGACGAATGGTAGCTGAACTCAGACCCGTCGCGTGCACGAAAATATCTTGCCCGGAAGCGTCATCAAGAATAAAGCCAAAACCTTTCGTTTCGTTGAAAAATTTTACAGTGCCTGTTTGCATTGTGAATAAAAATAAATAAAACAAAAATCTCCTGTACGTCAGGATTCAGCAAAGGTAACCGTAATCTTTAGAGTTTTTCTATACAAGGTACGTATATTGAAAAAAAATGTGTAAACTATAGCCACTGGGCCAAATTTGGCATATTTGTCAGGATAAATTTTCTTTTTCCGAGATCGTCAGGAGCAATCTTCCCGGATTTCGTACCGCTGCATGCTTACTATGGAACCTCTTTTCAGTCGCCGCCGAACGATCGGCCAACTTTCAGGCCTGTTTGGCGGAGTCTTTCTGCCTTTTTCTCCCGCTAAGAAACCTGATGCAGCGGAGTCTTTCCGATACTGCTTGAACATGAGTACGCTACGGGGACACAAACTGGGCTTTGAAAAAGAACTTCAAATCGCTGCTCAGGCAGGGTTCCGGTCCGTGGAGGTGTGGGTGGATTCGGTGCAGGACTACGTAAAGCAGGGCAAAACGCTGGCTGATGCCCGCAAGCTGATTACGGATCTGGGATTGACCGTCGAAAATGCTATCGGTTTTGCCCCCTGGATTGTAGACGATGCGGGCGTTCGTTCCAAGGCCCTCGAGCAGATGAAACGGGAAATGGATATGCTCGCCGGTATTGGCTGCAAACGTACGGCAGCCCCGCCCATGGGTGCCACGACTTCTCCTAAACTGGACCTGACGAAAGTGGCGGAACGGTACCGGATTATTCTGGAATTGGGTACGCAAACGGGCGTCATGCCGCACCTGGAACTTTGGGGATTTTCCAGTAACCTGAGCAAACTGAGTGAGGTGATGTACGTAGCTCTAGAGAGTGGACATCCTTCGGCTCGTCTGTTATTGGATGTTTACCATCTGTACAAAGGCGGTTCCAGTCTGGCGAGTTTACCGCTGGTCGGAAAGCCCGCGATGGAAATCTTTCACGTAAATGATTATCCAGCCAATCTCACCGCTGAAAAGATTACGGATGCGGATCGCATCTTCACGGGCGATGGCGTAGCCCCGATTCAGAAAATTCTAAAGGCTATCCATACACCGGAACAGCCGCTAATTCTTTCCCTGGAAGTATTTAACAAATCCTACTACGCTCAGGACCCGCTGACAGTTGCCAAGAATGGACTGGCAAAGATGAAGGCGGTGACGGGGGGAGTTTAGAGTTTTGAGCGGTAGCCGCTGCGGTTTTGAGTTTTCCGTTTTCCATTTTCCGTTTTCCGTTTTCCGTTTTCCGTTTTC